>JAFLCR010000003.1:0-25420 GCA_017302755.1 Alphaproteobacteria bacterium | reverse complement strand
ACAACCACCGGTCTTCCATGATCAAATGCGCCAACGTCTTGTTCACAAGCTCGGACACCGCCCCCTGCACCAAAAAGGTTTTCTTTCGGACAACAGCAGGTTTCATCAGCCGCCTTATTCCTGCAATGAGGCCCAATATCTCGGCGTGCTGCGCGCGAAAGTGATCCATTCTGAGAAACATTTTTCTCTCCCGGTCATGCCACTCTGGAATATTTTCCCGCGGCCGCATGGCGGTAGCGGTCAAAGACGGATGCCGCGATCCTCGCCGCCATGCGGTGGGGGGACGTCACCACAACGTTGCGGCCATCTTCACAGGCGATAATGCCGTGCCGGCGCTCCAACTCTCTGATTTCCAGTATTTCATCTGCAAAATAGTCTTTGGGCAGCGCGAACGCCCGACACGCCTTCTCCACATCAGCCTTCATGAAGCACATCAGCTCATCAATGATGTGCTTGCGCGCCTGATCGTCACCGCCGTGGCGCCAGCCCCGCACGGAAGGCAGTATCCCGCGCTCTACCCTGGCGCTGTAATCCGGCGTGTTGGCGCTGTTCTGGATGTAGCCGCCGGGAAACTGGCTGATGGCTGAGCTGCCGACGCCGACCAGCACCTCTGTATCATCCGTCACATAGCCCTGGAAATTGCGCCGGAGCGTGCCGGAGGAAGCCGCGGCAGCCAAGGTGTCCGAAGGCCGCGCAAAGTGGTCGATGCCGACCGCGACATACCCCGCCGAAGCAAGAAACTCGCCAGCCAGAGCGTAAAGCTCCACCTTCTCCCTTTCCGAGGGAAGCCAGGAAGCCTCGATAAGACGCTGGTGTTTCTTAAGATGCGGCATATGAGCGTAGGAAAACAGCGCGATGCGCGAAGGCGCCAGCGCCACAGTCATTTCCAGCGTCCTCAGGAAACGTTCGCGAGTCTGATGGGGAAGGCCGTAGATGAGATCGCAGTTAATGCCCTTGATGCCCGCCCGGCGGATCGTGTCCATCACGGAGGCAACCATGGCGAAAGGCTGGAGGCGGTTAATGGCCCGCTGCACCTCGTCGTTGAAATCCTGAATGCCGATGCTGACGCGGTTGCAGCCCAGCTCGGCATACAGCTTGATGTTTTCCGCCGTGGTGGTTCTAGGATCGAGCTCCATCGCAAACTCGCCCGAGGGATCGTGCGTGAAGGCGGAGGCCAGCGCATAGAGGATCGCCAGCAGGTCACTCCTCTCAAGCAGGCTGGGCGAACCGCCGCCAAAATGAATGCCGTTGAGCTTTCCCCTGCCCCCCGTGAACCCCCGGATGATTTCCAATTCCTTGACAAGCACCCGCACATACCTGGCGATGGGTTCGTAGCGCTTGGTCATCTTGGTGTGGCACCCGCAGAACCAGCATAATTCCTTGCAGAATGGAATGTGGATATAGGCCGAGACATGGGTGGCCTCCGTCATTGCGGCAAGTCTCTCGGCATGCCAGTTCCCGTCCATCGCCGGAGAAAAATGGTGCGCTGAGGGGTAGCTCGTATACCGAGGCGCCTCCAGGTTCCACCAGTCCAGCGGATTTTCCATCGCTTTATACCCTGACGATCCATTATTCGGATCCAGTGAACCATAAAAGAAACGCGCGTGGATTGATCTATATCAATCTTGCCAATGGCAGGTTGTGCAAAGCTACACTTGCAAACTCAAGCAAGGATGACTTTGGCTACTTATGGTTGATCTTAGAAATATTCACAAAACAGATCAGCGTCTTGCCCTGTTTTGTACGACTATCGCCTTTACCGCATGTTTCGCTGTATGGACGATCTTCGCCATCATCGGCGTGCAGATCAAACAGGAACTGGGATTGAGTGAAACCCAGTTCAGCCTGCTGATCGGCACGCCCATCCTGACCGGATCGCTCATCCGGCTGTTCCTTGGAATCTGGGCAGACCAGTACGGTGGCCGGCCGATGCTGGCTCTGGTCATGGTTTCCTCGGCCATCTGCACCTGGCTGCTGATTTACGCAGACACCTATCCGATGATGCTGCTCGCCGCGCTGGGCGTCGGCATATCGGGCGGCAGCTTCGTGGTGGGCATCTCCTATCTCTCCAAATGGTACAGCAAGGACCGCCAGGGAACAGCGCTCGGCGTGTATGGCATGGGCAATATCGGCGCCGCTGTCACCAAATTCGCCGCCCCTTTTGTGATGGTGGCGTATGGATGGCACATGGTGGCCCAGGCGTGGGCGGTGATCTTGCTGGTCATGGCCGTATTTTACTGGATTTTCACTAAGGATGAGCCTGAACTGGTGGAGCGCCGCAAATCCGGCGCCAAACCGAAGTCCATGGCCATGGCCCTGGCGCCGCTCAAGAAGCTTCAGGTGTGGCGGTTCTCGCTTTATTATTTCTTCGTCTTCGGAGCGTTCGTGGCGCTCGCGCTCTGGCTGCCGCGTTACTACGTGGGAGCTTACGGACTTGACATCAAGACCGCGGGTATGCTGGCGGCGATGTTCTCGGTGGCTGGCTCCGCTTTCCGCGCCATCGGCGGCTGGCTCTCCGATACTTACGGCGCGCGCAAGGTGATGTATTGGACCTTCGCCGTCTGCGTCATCTGCACGTTCATTCTCAGCTATCCCTCGACCGACTACGTGGTGCATGGCGTGAAAGGCGACATTCAGTTCAGCGCGGGGCTTGGCTTCATTTCCTTCACCGTTGTCGTGTTCGTGCTGGGGCTGTTCATGTCCTTCGGCAAGGCTGCTGTCTATAAGCATATTCCCGTCTATTACCCGGACAATGTGGGTTCCGTAGCCGGCATCGTCGGGCTGATCGGCGGCCTTGGAGGTTTTTTCCTGCCGCTTGCTTTCGGTATCCTCAACGACCTCACCAATGTGTGGACGAGCTGCTTCATGCTGCTGTTCCTGCTTGTGGCCGTTGCTCTGGCCTGGATGCACTTCGCCATCATGCTGATGGAGAAGCAAAAATATCCCGAACTGCGCGGCCCGAAATTCCTGCCGGAATTGGATGCCATTTCCGCTTCCCACAAACATTAACCAAAAGGAGCCAGACATGGCCAAGAACCTCTCGCAATGGGATCCGGAAAACCCTCAATTTTGGGAATCAGAAGGCAAGCGCATCGCCAGCCGCAATCTGTGGATCTCCATCCCCAGCCTGCTGTGTGGTTTCGCGGTGTGGCTTTACTGGAGCATCGTGACCGTGCAGATGCTTAATCTCGGCCTCCCCTTTACCCAACCGCAGCTGTTCACGCTCGCGGGCATCGGAGGGTTGGCGGGTGCGACACTGCGCATTCCCAGCTCATTCCTCATCCGTATTGCTGGCGGGCGCAACACGTTGTTTCTTACGACTTCGTTGCTGATGATCCCCGCGATCGGCACCGGCATGGCGCTGCAAGACATCCATACACCGCTGTGGGTCTATCAGGTGTTGGCGCTGCTTTCCGGCCTGGGCGGCGGCAACTTCGCTTCCTCCATGTCCAATATAAGCTTCTTCTTTCCCAAGAAAAAACAAGGTCTGGCACTGGGGCTGAATGCGGGGCTGGGCAATTTTGGCGTCACCACCATGCAGATCCTCATTCCACTGGTGATGACAACAGCCGTTTTTGGCGGCGAGCCCATGGTGCTGAAAGCCGCGAGCGGATGGCTGTTCGGCAAAATACCCGAGGGAGCGAATACATATATCCATAATGCTGGATATATTTGGCTGGTGTTCCTGCTGCCATTGGCCTTCGCGACCTGGTTTGGCATGAATAACATTACCGCGCCGCATGTTACCCCAGACCTTGGATCTCCGATTGGCGCCTTCGTCAAAATCCTGGTGATGCTGGGCATTGGCATTGTGACGGCAGGCGGCGGTTTCTGGCTCATGCAGCCCGAGGCGGCGGGCGGCTTCGGCATCAGCAAATGGGTTGTTCTGCCGCTCGTAATCGCGGCGACCGTGCTGCTTCTGCGCATTGTTCCCGCAGGCGCTCAGTACAAGCAGAACCTTTCGCGGCAATACCGCATCTTCAATAATAAGCATACCTGGGCGATGACCATTATCTACACCATGACCTTCGGCTCATTCATAGGCTATTCGGCGGCGCTGGCGCTGGCGATGAAGGTGATTTTCGGGTTCCAACATCTGATGGTGGATGGAGCGATGACCCATACCACGCCCAACCCGAACGCCCCCGCGGTGCTGATGTATGCGTGGATGGGTCCATTCATCGGCGCGATCATCCGCCCCATAGGCGGCTGGATCTCCGACAAAATCGGCGGCGCGCTGGTGACGCAGATCATTTCGGTCATCATGGTAGGCGGCGCGCTAGGCGTGGCGCATTACATGCAGCTTGCATATGCCTCCGCCACGCCGGAAGAATTTTTCATGCCGTTCCTGCTGCTTTTCCTGCTGCTGTTTTTTGCCAGCGGGATAGGCAACGGCTCAACCTTCCGCACGATCGCCGTGGTATTCGACAAAGAGCAAGCCGGGCCGGTGTTAGGCTGGACTTCGGCGGTAGCGGCTTACGGCGCTTTCCTGATACCGCAGATTTTCGGCGAGCAGATCGAAGCCGCCACGCCGGAGAGAGCGCTCTACGGCTTCGCCATCTTCTATGGCATCTGCATCGTCATCAACTGGTGGTTCTACCTGCGCAAAAACGCCTATGTGAGAAATCCGTAGATGGCAGTTGATATAGATCAATCCTTGCAGCGGGGGTTATGCCGTAGCATCGCGTTCAAGAATGAAAATAAGGATGTATATTCATGAGCCACATCATTGATAAACTTACTTTCTTCGCGCGAGAAACCGAACGTTTCTCCGGCGGGCACGGCCAGATGACCGACGAGTCGCGCGGCTGGGAAAACGCCTACCGCAACCGCTGGCAACACGACAAGGTGGTGCGTTCCACTCACGGCGTGAACTGCACCGGTTCATGCAGCTGGAAGATCTACGTAAAGAACGGCCTCGTCACCTGGGAGACCCAGTACACGGACTATCCCCGCACGCGTCCCGACATGCCGAATCATGAGCCTCGCGGCTGTGCGCGCGGCGCCAGCTATTCCTGGTATCTCTACAGCGCCAACCGCCTCAAATACCCGCTGGTGCGCAGCCGGCTGCTCAAGAGCTGGCGCGCCGCACGGGCCGTGGCGAAGGATGCCGTGGCGGCGTGGGAAGCGGTGGTGACAAACGCGGAAGCGCGCAAATCCTACCAGCAGGCGCGCGGCCTCGGTGGATTCGTGCGAGCGGATTGGGAGGAGGTGAACGAAATCATTGCCGCCGCCAACGTCTACACGGCAAAAAAATACGGACCGGACCGCATCATCGGTTTCTCGCCCATTCCGGCGATGTCGATGGTGTCCTACGCGGCTGGCAGCCGCTATCTGTCGCTCATCGGCGGCGTGTGCATGAGCTTCTACGACTGGTATTGCGACCTTCCGCCCTCCTCCCCCCAGACCTGGGGCGAGCAGACGGACGTGCCGGAGAGCGCCGACTGGTACAATTCCAACTTCATCATCGCCTGGGGTTCCAACGTGCCCCAAACCCGCACGCCGGATGCGCATTTTTTCACCGAGGTGCGCTACAAGGGCGCAAAAACTGTGGCCGTCACGCCGGATTACAGCGAAGTCGCCAAGCTGTGCGATTTGTGGATGCACCCCAAGCAGGGTACGGACGCAGCGCTGGCCATGGCGATGGGCCATGTGATCCTCTCCGAATGGCACGTGCGCGGCAAAAGCGACTATTTCGACGATTACTGCCGCACCTACACGGACATGCCGTTCCTGGTGCGTCTGGTAAAAAAAGGCGATGCCCTGGTACCCGAGCGCATGGTGCGCGCCTCCGATTTCCAAGGCGCGCTCGGCGCAGAAAACAACCCGGAATGGAAGCCGGTCGTGATTTGCGGCCGCGAGGAGAAAATCCGAGTACCCAATGGCACCGCAGGCTCCCGCTGGGGGCAGAAGGGAAAATGGAACCTGGAACCGAAGGACGAGGTCACCGGCGAGGAAATCTGGCCGCTGCTAACGCTGATCGAACATAGCAAGCGCGAGATCGGCTCTGTTTCCTTCCCGTATTTCGGCAATTTGGAGCATGAGCATTTTAACGCCACCAGCCATGCCAGCGTACTGAACCGCAACGTGCCCGTCCTAAAAATGCAGTTGAAGGACGGCGAAGCCTATGTCACCACGGTGTATGACCTTTTCGTAGCCAATTACGGCGTGGATCGTGGCCTTGGCGGCGGAAATGTCGCCACATCTTTCGACGACGACGTGCCCTACACCCCTGCCTGGCAGGAAGCCATCACGGGTGTCAAGCGCGAGCAGGTCATCAGCGTGGCGCGGCAATTCGCCGAAAATGCGCATAAGACGCACGGCAAGTCCATGGTCATCATCGGTGCGGCGATGAACCACTGGTACCATATGGACATGAACTACCGCTCCATCATCAACATGCTGGTGATGTGCGGCTGCGTCGGCAAGTCCGGCGGCGGCTGGAGCCATTATGTCGGTCAGGAAAAGCTCCGCCCGCAGACCGGCTGGGTGCCGTTGGCCTTCGCCACCGACTGGAACCGCCCGCCGCGCCAGCAGAATTCCACCTCTTTCTTCTACGCCCACACCGATCAGTGGCGTTATGAAAAGCTCAAAATGGAGGAAATCCTTTCCCCGCTAGAGGATAACCCGGAATGGAAAGAGTTGTCCTTCATCGACTGCAACGTGCGCTCGGAGCGCATGGGCTGGCTGCCCTCCGCGCCCCAGCTGGAGCGCAACCCGCTGGAGATCGGGGCAATCATTAAGAAATCCGGCAAGAACGTCGGTGAAGCTGTCGCCGAAGGACTGAAATCAGGCGATCTGAAACTTTCCTGCAACGATCCCGACAATCCCGTTAACTGGCCGCGCAACATGTTCGTCTGGCGCTCGAATATTCTCGGCTCCAGCGGCAAGGGGCATGAATATTTCCTCAAGCACCTGCTCGGCACGCAACACGGGGTGCAGGGCGTGGATCTCGGCGAGGCTGGAGGAGTGAAACCCAAGGAAGTCGTGTGGCATGAAGAAGGCCCGCAGGGCAAGCTCGACCTGTTGGTGACGCTGGATTTCCGCATGTCCACCACCTGCATGTATTCGGACATCGTGCTGCCCACCGCCACCTGGTATGAGAAGCACGACCTCAACACCTCCGACATGCACCCCTTCATCCACCCGCTCTCGGCAGCCGTAGATCCCGCCTGGGAATCGCGGACGGACTGGGAAATCTACAAGGGAATCGCCAAAAAATTCTCGGAAATATGCGCCGGCCATCTCGGTGTGGAGCAGGACGTGGTGCTGAACCCCATCAAGCACGACACCCCGAATGAAATCGCCCAGGCTCTGGACGTGAAGGACTGGAAGAAAGGCGAATGTGAGCCGATTCCTGGCAAGACCATGCCCAATGTCTTCCTGGTGGAGCGCGATTATCCGAACACCTATAAAAAATTCACGTCGCTCGGCCCGTTGCTGGCCAAGCTCGGCAATGGCGGCAAAGGCATTTCCTGGAATACTGAGGACGAGCTAAAACTGCTTGGCGAGTTAAACTACACCGTAACCGAAGACGGCGTCAGCAAGGGTCTGCCAAGAATCGAATCCGCGATCGACGCGGCGGAAGTCATCATGACCCTGGCGCCGGAAACCAACGGCCATGTGGCGGTTAAATCGTGGAAAGCGCTGGGTGAGGCCACCGGCCGCGACCATGCGCACCTCGCCGAAACCCGCGAGGATGAAAAGATCCGTTACCGCGACATCCAGGCCCAGCCAAGGAAGATCATCTCCTCGCCCACCTGGAGCGGCATCGAATCCGAGCATGTCAGCTACACGGCGGGCTACACCAACGTGCATGAGCTGATTCCCTGGCGCACGCTCACGGGCCGACAGCAGCTCTATCAGGATCATGCGTGGATGCGCGCCTTCGGGGAGCAGCTTTGCGTCTACAGGCCGCCGGTGGATCTCAAAACCACCGCCGAGGTCATTCAGAAATTCGGCAAGGACCGCAAGCAGGTGGTGCTGAACTTCATCACGCCGCACCAGAAATGGGGCATTCACTCAACCTACACCGACAACCTGATGATGCTCACGCTCTCGCGCGGCGGGCCGATCGTGTGGATTTCGGAGAAAGACGCCAAGAAAATCGGCGCTGTCGATAACGACTGGGTGGAGGCCTATAACAGCAATGGCGCGCTCACCGCGCGCGCGGTGGTCAGCCAGCGGGTGCCCGAAGGCATGATCCTCATGTACCATGCCCAGGAGAAGATCGTGAACGTGCCCGGCAGCGAGATCACCGGGGCACGCGGCGGCATCCACAACTCCGTCACCCGCGCGGTGCTGAAACCCACGCACATGATCGGCGGTTACGTCCAGCTTGCCTATGATTTCAACTATTACGGCACGGTCGGCAGCAACCGCGATGAGTTCATCATCCTGCGCAAAATGGAAAAAGTAGACTGGATGAACGAGGATAATTATGCGGCATCCCTCCCGAACGGGGAAATGCCCCGGCTTGAGAAGGCATAAGCCATGCTCACGCCGCACCATCACTATACGCCAAAGGAGCCAGGAGAACGGCCATGAAAGTACGCGCGCAAATCGGCAAAGTCCTTAACCTCGACAAGTGCATTGGCTGCCATACCTGCTCGGTGACGTGCAAGAACGTCTGGACGTCGCGCCGGGGCGTGGAATACGCCTGGTTCAACAATGTCGAAACCAAACCCGGCATCGGCTACCCGAAGGACTGGGAGAACCAGGATCGCTGGAAAGGCGGCTGGGAACGCAAGAAGAACGGCAAAATCCACCCCAAGCAGGGTGGAAAATGGCGCACGCTGGCCAATATCTTCGCCAATCCCAACCTGCCGTCGATCGACGATTATTACGAACCGTTCACCTTCGACTACGAGCACCTGCACAAATCGCCGGAAGCGAAGACCATGCCCACGGCGCAGCCGGTTTCCGCCATCACCGGCAAGAAGATGGATAAAATCGTCGGCGGCCCGAACTGGGAGGAGATCCTGGGCGGCGAATTCGAACACCGCAGCAAGGATTATAATTTCGAGCACGTGCAGAAGGACATCTACGGCCAGTTCGAGAACACCTTCATGATGTACCTGCCGCGCCTGTGCGAGCACTGCCTGAACCCGGCCTGCGTCGCCGCCTGCCCTTCTGGCGCGATCTACAAGCGCGAGGAAGATGGCATCGTGCTCATCGATCAGGACAAATGCCGGGGCTGGCGCATGTGCGTGTCGGCCTGCCCCTATAAGAAAATCTACTTCAACTGGGAATCCGGCAAGTCGGAGAAATGCACCTTCTGCTACCCGCGCATCGAAAACGGCGAGCCGACGGTCTGCTCCGAAACCTGCGTCGGGCGCATCCGCTATCTGGGCGTGCTGCTTTACGACGCGGACAGGATCGAGGAAGCCGCCTCGGTGGAGGACGAGCAGAATCTTTACCAGGCCCAGCTCGATATCTTCCTGGACCCCAACGACCCGGAGGTTATCAAGGCCGCACGCGCCGAAGGCATTCCAGAAAACTGGCTGGAAGCCGCCAGGAAATCGCCGGTCTACAAGATGGCGATGGAATGGAAGGTGGCTTTCCCGCTCCATCCCGAATACCGCACCCTGCCGATGGTGTGGTACATTCCCCCGCTGTCGCCGATCCAGAACGCCGCAACCAGCGGCCATATGGGCATGAATGGCATTATCCCCGACGTGGGAAGCCTGCGCATTCCCCTCACCTACCTCGCCAATCTGCTGACCGCGGGCGAGGAAAAACCCGTCCGCATCGCTTTGGAGCGCATGCTCGCCATGCGCGCTTACATGCGCGGCAAGCATGTGGACGGCGTGCTGAACACCGATCTGCTCACCCAGGTCGGCCTGACCCAGGCCATGGTGGACGACATGTACCGTTACATGGCGATCGCCAATTACGAGGACCGCTACGTCATCCCGACTTCGCACCGTGAATACGCGGAAAAGGCGTTCGATATCCGGTCCGGCTGCGGTTTCAGCTTTGGCAATGGCTGCTCCGGCGGCAATAGCGATCAGCAACTCTTTGAAAAACCCAAGCGCAAGAATTTGTTCGGAGGCACGCATGCAAGCTAGAACCTATAAAACGTTCAAGGCGCTGGGAATCCTGCTCTGCTACCCGGAGCGCGAATGGCTGGAGGGAGCGTCCGATCTGGCGGCGCTCATTGCCCAGGAAGGGCTGGCCGGCAAAAACGATATCGAGGCTCTCAACGCCTTCACCACGCAACTTCAAGCCCAGGATATTTTCGAGATTCAGGAAGCTTATGTGGATGCGTTCGACCGCGTGCGCTCGCTTTCTCTGCACCTGTTCGAGCATGTGCACGGCGAATCTCGCGATCGCGGTCAAGCCATGGTGGATCTCGCGGAACGCTACGCGGAACAGGGCATGACGCTCGCCGCCAGCGAACTTCCGGATTATCTGCCCGTGTTCCTCGAATACCTTTCCCTCCTGCCGCGCGAGGAAGCGCTGGAAGAACTGGCGGAAACCGGGCATATCCTCGCCGCCCTGAGCAAGCGGCTGGCCGAGCGCGGCAGCGCGTACAGCGCCGTGTTCGATTGCCTGACGCGGCTTTCAGGCCGCAAGCCTGAAAAAGTGGAACGCCGCCCCGCTCCCGCTCCGGATTTCGCGCAAATGGACAAGGAGTGGGAGGAAAAGCCCGTGGACTTCCTCGGCGCGGAAGCCCCGCAAGCCGGCGGCTGCGGCAGTGGCGGTTGCGGAGGATGCGGCGGTGGCAACTCCGCCAAAGCAACGGATGGAGCACCCTTATGAGCGACTTTTATTATTCCTTTTTCTTCAGCACCTATCCTTATATCTGCCTAACGGTCTTCGCTCTCGGCACGCTGATCCGCTATGACCGCGAGCAATACAGCTGGCGCGCCTCCTCCAGCCAGCTGCTGGCGGATAAGGGCTTGAAGATCGGCAACGTCATGTTCCATCTTGGGGTGATCTTCATCTTTTTCGGCCATCTGGTCGGGCTGCTCACGCCGCACGCGGTGTATGAGCACTTCATTACCGCCGAGCAGAAGCAGCTTCTGGCGATTGTCGCGGGCGGCATCGCGGGCGCGATCGGCTTCATCGGGCTGACCATCCTGGTGTTCCGCCGCCTGTTCGTCGCCCGGATCCGCGCCACCAGCTCGGTCAGCGACATTATGGTGCTTCTTATCTTCTGGGTGCAGATCACGCTGGGCATGATCACCATCCCCTTCTCGCTTTCGCATCACGATGCTACGCTGATGCTCAACCTGTCGGAATGGGCGCAACACGTCGTGACCTTCCGCAGCGGCGCGCATGAGTATATCATCGGCACGGAGTGGCCGTTCCAGATGCATTTGATCCTAGGCATGACCATCTTCCTGCTCTTCCCCTTCACCCGCCTCGTGCACATCCTGAGCGCGCCGGTGAAATATGTCTGGCGCCCCTATCAGGTGGTGCGCAGCCGCGAAGCCCGGAGGTAGCCATGCCGTTTTTCGTAGGCCAGGTGGAAATCACCGACGAGGACGTCTTCGCGGAAATGCAATACCACCCGGCGGGGTCAGCCGATGAAGCGCTCCAGAAAGCGGCCACCGCCCTCGCCGTGCGCGAGTTGCTGCTTCAGGAAGCCGCCAGGCTCGGCATTGAGGCGCCGGATCTTTCCGCCGACCGGGAAATACGGGAAGACTTCCTCATCACCCGCCTTCTGGAACAGGAAGTCGAGACCCCGGAACCGGACAAGGAAAGCTGCCTGCGCTATTATGACCGCAACCAGAAGACCTTCCGCGACGCCGCCGGGAACCCCGTTCCCTTCGAGCATGTGCAACCCGCCATCGCCGCCTATCTCAAAGACGTTTCCTGGCAGACGGCGGTACGGCAATATCTCAAGATCCTCGCGGGCAAAGCCTCCATCGCGGGCTTGAGCCTGGAAGGAGCCGACAGCCCGCTCGTGCAATGACGCACGAATAGCTGTCGTCGTTCCCGGGCATCACGTCAGCGATGAACCGGGAATCCAGGTACAGCCGTCACCAAACTTAAGCGGCCCTGACCCTTTTCAGGAATTCATCCACTTTCAGATTCAGACTTTCCGCCTGCTGCGACAGCTCTTTCGATGCCTGGAGCATCTGCTCCGAAGCAGAGCCTGCGTGGGAAGAGGACACCTGCACCTCCTGAAGGTTGTCAGAAATGGTTTGGGTGGCCACGGCCGCGGTCTGCATGTTTCTTGCAATTTCATTCGTCGTGACGGACTGCTCCTCCACCGCTGAAGCCACGCTGGCTGCCGCCTCGGAAATGGAGCCAACCGAAGCCACGATTTCACCCAATGCCGAAATGATCGTCTGCGACGCCTGATACATCTCTTCGATAACCGCATGAATTTCCAACGCCGTCCTGTCGGTCTGGCCGGCCAGGTTTTTCACTTCTCCCGCGACGACGGCAAATCCCTTGCCTGCCTCTCCCGCGCGGGCGGACTCGATCGTCGCGTTCAATGCCAAGAGATTGATCTGGCTCGCGATGTTCGTGATCATGTCCATGGCAGCCGCCACCTTGTCGGAAGCCTTCATCAATGCGCTAGCCAAGGCATTGGCGTTCTGCACCTTGTTCTGCGAGTTTTCCACAAGGTTTGTTGTTTTCTGAAGCTGACCTGATATTTCCCTGACAGAAGCCGACAGTTCCTCGGATGCGCTGGCCACGGCCTGAACATTCGCGGTCGTGCCCGACGCCGCTTGTGAAGCTTCCACGGCTTTCTGCGCGCTCTGAGCCGCCACGGACACCAGGCCGCTCGCCGTTTGTGAAAGCTCGGTGGCGGCGGCGGCGACCACATTCACGATGCCTTTCACGCTTTGCTCGAAATCGCTAGCCAGTTTTTCCTGAAGGCGTTTTTTCTCCCGTTCTGCATTCGCCTCAGCCTCTTTCTGCTCTTGCCGCATCTTTTCCATCTGCAAGGCATTTTCACGGAATATTTTTAAACCTTGGATGATTTGCCCCACTTCATTGTCGTAGGCGCGCGGCAGCTCCACCTCCAGATTGCCTTTACCGAGCTGCATCGTGGCAGTGGCCACACCTTTTACGGCCCCCGTCAGGGCAATGATGACGGTGAGCACAAAACCCGAAAGCGCCGCCGCTCCCGCCAAGGCAACGGTTATGCTCCTTCTAAAATTGGCCTGGGCTGAAGCGACTTTCTCCTGCGCTTTCGTCAGCAATCTTTTGGCGATTTCATCTTCGATTTCCTTCTGCATGTTTATTTTATCGGTAATGGTATTATACCACTTCTCAGCTGGAAAAGTCGCCAACTCCCCCGCTTGGTTCCTCAAGGCAATGGCCCGCATGGCCTCTACTTCGCGGGCGGCGGGACTTTGGAGCATGGCGCCAAACTGCTTCTTCTGATCCTCGGTGGCGAACGCCTGGAACATGTGGGCATAGGCATCCTGCAACGAAATGGCCCTCTTCAGGGCGTCCGCCTCTTTTTCTCCAAAGGCGCCAACACCGAAACCTACCGTGCCGGTGGCGCGTTCAATGCCTGCATACTCCTTGCCCCGCATGAAGTTGGAAAAAGAAACTATGGCCAAAGACACTTCCGAATCCTCGCTGAGGCTGGCGAGATCACTGACAAAATCGATCATTTGGGCGTTCGACCTGGTGAAATACCCGATGGCCTCGACTTTTTCGATGGACAGCGCATCCGTGGCAGCGCGAATGCCCGTTATCTTGTCCAGCGCCAGCAAGAGCTCTTCGCTGTGACGGGAGAGTTCTTCCTTTCCGGCTTTCTGCTCCAGGCGTTTCAACCCATCCCTGAACACTGCGAATTTCTGATCGACCGCCTGCCGCTGACGAGTAAGCTCATCCTTAAGCTTGGTGCCCTGACTCGCGATGAAGACCCCCGTCAATCCGCGCTCCTTCTGCCGCTCATGCAGGAGCGAGGAAAGATGCGTGGAGAGAATCGCCGCTTCCTCGATCCTGCTGTATTCAGCCTCAACAGCCTTTTCCCGAACGACATTCTGCCCCGCAAAATAGGCAATGGCCACCAGTGCACCCAGCAGAATCGCTGAGAGCGCAACCGTAATTTGCAGACTTCTGATGAAATTAAGCATGGGCCTCTCCTTGGTGCGTTAGGTTGGCGTCGGCGGATTTTTCAGCATAGCCATTAAAACTTTATTTGTGCGTAAGGCATGATTTTTACAGTGTCTGTATACAATCTATCCGCGTCGTAGCGGCCAAACTTCAGGCCGAGCGTATAGTATTTCTCGAATGTCTGCTCTACGACGGCATCCCATTCCGTGCCATAGTTAGCGCCGCCACGCTCTGCGGAGAAATCGTGGTATGCAACCGTTGCCTTGATACCGTTCAGGTAAGGATTCTCGGACTTAAACGCATAGCTCACAGCGATGTTGGTATCCACCAGACCATTCCCCGGCGTTGTCAGGAATTTGTCTACCCAGCCGTCGAACGCGTGATTGGTGCCAAGGGCGAACTGCATGGCGTTTGCGCCGTCGCCTTCGATCGACTCATATTGCACTTTCACGGTCCATTGGCCAAAGGCAATTCCCGGTTCAATCGAGAAGTAATTGAAATCAAGGTTATTTGGATTATCAGCGTAATCGCTCTGGTGTGCATATTCCAGGCCAAGCAACCCCGTGACCCCGCTTCCGATGGCATGCTTTCCCTCAAAGCGGGCGCCGAATGTTGCACTGGAAAGAGCTTTAGAATCTGCAACATCAAGAAGATAACTATATCCCGTAATCTTGCCGAACGGCAGTCCCGCATAAGAAGCATTGAGCAGGTGGATATGCGCGTCGTTCCAGATGCCGGCAGGTGAATCCGTACCGAAAACGCGGTTTACCTGATTGGCGTAGGCATAAAACAGCGTCGTGTCCTTGAGAGATTGGTTCTTCACGCTGAGCGCGTCGAGCGTTTGGTCGTTCTGTCTCCAGCCAACACTGCCGACGAATCGCTGATTATCCAGATTGATCACCTGCCTGCCAAGGGTCACATTCGTGTCTGGCAATCCAGTATAGCTCAACTGAAGACGGTTCAGAGCGGCATCCTCAGGGTCGGCCACGATGGGATAAGAGGTTTTTCCATTAATGGTATCGTTGTAACGTTCTGCCCCCAGCCCCGCGATGCCTTCAAACTCCAGCAGCATAGCAAAATCGTGAAACTTACCCGTTTCATAGCCCAGGCGGGTGCGCAGCGTATGCGCGTTCGCATCCCGGGTCAGCCCATCCTGATCCACGAGCTCATAGCGATAGCGGGTATCGAACAGCAGTTTTCCTCCGGTAAGCGCTTTAGTAAAAGCGCTTTCTTCTTCCGCGGGGACCGGGGTAGCCATGGAAGCACCCGATGTCAGGCACGTGATCGCAAGCAGAAGGTTAGCCAGGAAATTGCGTTTCATAAAAAAACCCAATGATTTAAGAACAACGTCCACATCCTGAATTGCCTCTGACATGCCGCACTTGAGCTAGATCAAGTATTCAGCAAATTGATTGGATAGTTTCATTGTCTCCAAACACTGACTGGAAACGGCATTGGGACAGTACATCCGCCTCGAAGAACCTGGCAAAACCTCGCCGTCACGGCGCTTCGCGCTTTTTCGCTACGGTTTCCGCCCCTTCTTTTTGCTCGGGCCAGTATTCGGCATGGTTTCGCTCGCCTGTTTCATCCTTTGGATGACGGGAACGCTCGCGCCGCCGAGCGCGTGGGACGCGATATCCTGGCACCGCCATGAAATGCTGTTCGGGTACACAGCCGCCATTATCGCCGGTTTCCTGTTCACCGCCGTGCCCAACTGGACAGGTGGGCTGACGCCCAAGGGCAAGGTGCTCGCCGTAATCGTCGCGCTGTGGGCCGCCGGGCGCGCGACGCTGCTCACCTCCGCGCTCTGGCCGGGCTGGCTGGTGGCCGCCGTCGACTGCTCCTTCCTTATCGCCTGCGCGGGGGGGATAACTTCTGCCCTCATCAAATCCGGAAATCGCCGTAATTACGTCTTTGCCGTTATGCTGCTAGGCATGGCATGCGCCAATGCACTGACACATGCGGGTCATGCCGACCTCGGCATCCGCGCGGCGCTGAACGTGATTGTCATGATGATGCTCCTCATGGGCGGACGGGTGATTCCTTCATTCACCGAACGGCCGATAAGCAAGCAGATTCCGCGCCGGCCTCACCTGGATCGCGCCGCGTTGGGATTGGCGGCTGCCGCGCTCATCCTTGACGCTGCCACTTTTTTTGCGCCTTTGACGGGCTCCGCCTTTCTGACAGCCGCGCTCACGAGCGGATGGCGGTTGGCAAGCTGGCACGGCCTGCGCACCGCGCGCCATCCCCTGCTATGGATTCTGCATGCGGGCTACGCCTGGATTGTGCTTGGCCTGGCGCTGCGCGGCTTAAGCCTTCTAGGATGTGATATTCCCTCAACCATCGCCACCCACGCCTTCACCGCCGGAGGGATCGGCAGCCTCACGCTCGGCATGATGGCGCGCGTCTCGCTCGGGCATAGCGGCAGGCTACTGATTACGGGAAAGATCATGACGTTCTCCTTCCTCTGCGTGACTGCCGCCGCGATGCTCCGGGTATTCGGCGCATGGCTTTGGCCGGAAAACGCCATGCTGTGGCTGGAATGGGCGACAGGCTTCTGGCTGCTGGCTTTCGGCTTGTACATCTGGGTATACGCGCCGATCCTCATTCTTCCCAGGCCGGATGGGCGCGATGGATAACTCCCTGCCCCCCCTTACCCTCTCCGCGGACAACATGCGAGCGCTCGCCACTCAGGTAAGCGAGCTGATTGTGGAGCATTTCACCTCACTACCGCAACTTCCCGTCACGCGCCCCGCCACGATGAGCGGGTTGAACCAAGGCCTGGGCGAACCCCTTCCGACCCAGCCAACGCCGGTGCCTCAATTATTTTCGCAGCTGAAAACACATGTTTTCGATCACATGACTCATCTCGATCATCCGCGCAATTTCGCTTTCGTGCCGGGGCCAAGCAATTTCGTGAGCGCGATGGCGGACGCCATCGCCGCTTCGCTCAACGTATTCAGCGGCGGCTTCCTTGGCCCTTCCGGCGTGGCGCAGATAGAGCTGACCACCGTCGAATGGCTGCGCGAGCTGTTCCACTTCCCCGCGGAAGCGGGGGGATTATTCGTGAGCGGTGGCTCGATGGCCAACATGACTGGCCTTGCCGTGGCCAGGCATGTCATGCTCGCCAACAACACCACGAACGCAGCGGTGTATTTTTCTGATCAAACGCACTCTTCCGTTGCCAAGGGATTGCGAATCCTCGGCTTTCAACAGTTTCAAATCCGCAAACTGCCCTCGGACAAGAGATTCCGCCTCTGCCTGGATACGCTACGGCAACGCATCGCCGCTGACCGCCTGCAAGGCATGGTGCCCTTCTGCGTGGTTGCCAACGCCGGCACCACCAACACCGGAGCCGTGGATCCGCTCCTTGATCTTCATCATTTCTGCAAGGCAGAGGGGCTGTGGCTGCATGTGGACGGCGCCTATGGCGGCAGCGCCGTCATCTCCGAACAGGGAAGGAAGGTTCTGGAAGGCATAGAGCTGGCGGATTCGCTCGGCATCGACCCTCATAAATGGCTGTTTCAACCTTATGAGATCGGCTGCGTGCTGATCCGCAACCGGGAACATTTGAAAGATACCTTCAAGGTATCGGCGGAGTATCTGAAAATCCTCGAGCAGAATTCCGAGCAAGTGAATTTCTGCGATTACGGCGTGCAGCTGACCCGCGGTTTCCGCGCCCTGAAGATGTGGCTCTCGCTGAAAGCCTTTGGCGTGGAGGCATTCCGCGACGCCATCACGATCGGCATCAGGAACGCGGAGCACATTGAATACATGCTGCGGGCGGATCCGTGCTGGGACATCGTCACCCCCGCCCAACTGGGGATCATCACGTTCCGCTTTGTGGCGGAAGGTATGGACGAAAATGCCCTGAATACACTCAACGACCGCCTCGCACGCGAGATCATCCTCTCCGGCTACGCCCTTCTCAGCCCCACCATTCTTAATGGAAAGCATGTGCTGCGCATGTGCACCATCAATCCCCGCACGACGCCGGAGGATCTGCAATATACGGTGCAGCTGCTTAAGAAATTCGGAGAAAGCTTCCCCGTATCAGTGCAGTAGGAATACACTTACGGAGATAGTACACGCCCACCTTGCGATGCTTATGCTTGGATGTCCGAAGCCCCACTGTGTACCTCCTCTGTGGACTAACCTGGTGGGTAGAAATATAGATATACCAGTTTTTTATTGAGGCGCATGGCATTTACCAGTAATGGCGACCCCTACGGGACTCGAACCCGTGTTACCGCCGTGAGAGGGCGGTGTCCTGACCGCTAGACGAAGGGGTCATGCTGCGGCGTGGGCCACAGCATATATACCCTTCGCCTTGTTTTGAAAAGAGAAGCATCAACCATCTGTTTAGACGCGCTTTATGCATTCTCCTGGCGTATCTGCCGGAGAAAGCCCTCCACTTCCCGCCGCAAATGCTCCGCTTGTTTGGAAAGCTCTTCCGAAGCCACGCGCATTTCGCCAACTGAGGAGTTAGCCTGATCCGCGGATCCGGAAACGGAAGCCGCGTTATCCGCCATATTCCGCGTGTCGTCGGACGCGCGGCTGACATTGCCGGCGATTTCCTGGGTGGCAAAACCCTGCTCCTCCACGGCGGCAGCGATCATGGTGGAGATCTGGTTGATCTCGTTGATCGTGCCGGTGATTTTGCTAATTACCTGCGCAGTTTCGGACGAGGCACTCTGGATCGATGTGATTTTACGGCGGATTTCCTCGGTTGCCCTGGCTGTTTCGTTGGCAAGCGTTTTCACCTCGCTCGCGACCACGGCGAACCCCTTGCCCGCCTCGCCCGCGCGCGCCGCCTCAATGGTGGCGTTCAGTGCCAGCAGGTTGATCTGTTCGGTGATGTCATTGATGACGCCGAGCACTTCGTCGATCTCCCTTGCGGCATTCACGAGGCCTTTCACGGTATTGTCCGCCTGACTGCCCTGGTCGACTGCCTGGTGCGTAATGGTCGACGCCCGCGCCACCTGAGAGGCGATTTCATTGATGGCAGAGGAAAGCTGAGATGTGGAGGAAGAGACATTTTCCACTTCCGCGCCGACCGTCTCCACCCCCTTCACGAGCTTAAGCAACTGCTGCATGCTCTGTTTCAGGTTGTGGTCCACCCCCTGGGAGGCGGCCATCATCTCGGTCGCTGCCGAGGCCACGATATCCACCACATGCTTGACGTTGGTTTCAAATGTTTTTGCAATCTTATCCAACTCGCGCTTTTTTTCTTCCTCGGCTCTTTTCTTTTCTTCCTCTTGCCTTTTCTGAAGCTGCTCCTTCTCGATCATCTCCATCTGCATCACTTCGAGCGCCGCGGCCATTTTGCCGCTTTCGTCCTGCCGCTGAGCATGGGGAACAATGAAGTCAAAATCCCCCTTCACGAGTCTTGCCATAGTACGGTGGATATCCTGCAGTGGCCGGGTGATGTCGCGGATTACCACCATGAAGAAAAAGATAGAGAGAACTACGCCTAGCCCGCATAACCCGAGCACCTGGTACATGCGGGTACGGTAGTCGGAAATGCGCTTGTCAAGCAGGGTGTCGAGCTCCTTGACTGAAACCTCCCATAAGAAATTCGTTGTCTTTTGCGCCTCGGCTAGCGCCGTTGCCGCTACCGGCAAAAGTGCTGCATCCCCGGACGCGGAAATCTGCTCAAGGGCACGGATCAGCCGCTCGTAATTGGATTTCAATGCTTCCAACGGTTGCTCGATGGATGGTTTGAGTGTTGGGCTAATGCCATAAAAGTGACCATCTTCCTTGAAAGTGGTGTCGAAATCAGCGGCAATGCGGTCGAGATCCGCCTCTTTCAACATTCTGGCCAGCACCGCGATCTCAATTGCATCCGCCTGGCTCAACGTCTGATGCGATACCAGAAATGCCTGGATCTTCGTGAGGCGATCGATGGTTTGCGGCAGGGCAAGCAGGGTGACATCCATCAGGTAATAGCTGTCGAGATCCGGATCCAGAATCAGATTGGACGTATCCCCCGCATGCGAGATCATGCCACGAATATCCGCAATAAGCGACTGGTAGGCTTCTTCCGCCGGGCGGGCGAAGGGCTGCGAGGCGGTCAACTTGAGTGCGTCCCATTTCGCCTTCACCGTTTCGGGCATCAAATGCGCGCGCCCACGGCTTTCCAACCCATTCTGTGTAAATTGCAGCGATTCTCCCAGCGTTTTCTGAGCGGATAGCAGATGATCAAACGCGCGGTCAATCCCTGTCATGACCTGGGTTTTGTCACCATTGACGCTGTGCAGGCGCTGCATTTCTCCCAAGCCGGTAAGAATCGGCATTAAGGATTTCTGGTAAGCGTTGCCGCGTTTCTCCTGTTCGGCGAACACAATCGAGCTGTTGATGCTTTCCTCATAGAAATAGGTCAGCGCCAGAATGCAGGCGATAAACGCAAAAGTGCTGATGGTCAGTTTTTTTGCAAAGCTGAGACGCGCAAGCATAAAATCCCCACGTTCTTGTAAGATTGCGGCATTTAAGCAGAGTAAATTTTAAGCGTTTATGTTTGGTAAATCTTCGCCTGCGGCAATGGCAAGCCCGTTCAACCCAAGCATGTATTCCTCCAGCGTTACCAATCCCACGCATGGGTACGCTCCCGCCACGAAATCTACCCCGGATACCAGTTTTTCCGCCAGCACCACTGCGGGCATGCAGGGAATATACGGGCCGTGCCCCTCGCGCGCGATGATGAACCAGCGCTTTTCGAGAGGCTTGCCCATAGTATCCACCCCGCGCAGAATCACATGCATGCCGCCGTCGGATGTGCCGAAACGGTTAAAGAGGTTGCTGACGGCGAGCAGCGGCTTTGCAAAGGCGGGCAAATGCAGCGCCGCCCCCATCCGCACCGCCCAGGAAAGCCCCCACAAGCCCAGATGCAGCACCCCAAGCTCCAGCCCTGCTGAAAAACGAATGGAAGCAATGCCGTAACGCGACGGCAGCAAGTCAAGATCGGGAATGTCGCAATTGGCCATCCAGCGCTTGCCGAGCACCGGATATTCCTGGCGGTAAAGATCCTGCCAGCCGTAGACTGGCTTGCTCTGCCCCGCAAACGGCTTCAGCGGTTTGCCGACATAGGTGAGAATGCCCTGGGTCGTCGCCAGCCCCCGCTCCGCCCCCTGCCCAGGGCTGATGCCGTAGATCATGTCGTCAATGCGCGAAAACGCCGGCTTGAAATGCTCGATCACCGCAGAAGAAAGCCCCGGCACCGTGCTCGCCCCGCTGATGACGGCAACGCCCCGCTCCTTCGCGGCGCCATCCAGAACGGCGATGTCCCGCACAAAATCGCGCCCATCCGCCAGGTCAATGTAATGCGCGCCATGGCGAATGCACGCAGCGGCAACTCGGTAATCTCTGTTCTGAAACGGTCCGCAAGTATTGACGACGACCACCGGTTTCAGCGACGCCAACTGAGTGTCCAACTCTGCATTCACGTCGAAGGCTACGGCACGCACCTTGGAAAGTCCCGCGGCAATCGCCTTGGTCTTCGTTTCATCTCTCCCGGCGATGATCACCGCCACGCCACGCGCCGCCAGCTTTTCCGCGATGCGCTTGCCGAAATTGCCATAGCCACCGAGGATCAGGACGTTAGCCATACTGAACCTCTATCACCCTGAACTCACCGCCGTACGCATAGGTTATGCCAAAAAACCAGTGCCGGATTTCCATGCGCATGCGGAAAACATCCTCACTGATCGCTTCCTCTTCGGCGGAACCAGTGCCCAAAACCCATTCGAGAGGCAGGGAAACGCGCCATGCGCCGCAACCCAGCACATAGCCGCGATGACGGAGCATGATTTTTCCCTTTTCATAACTGTACGCCGTTCGCCAGCCGATGCCGAAACGCATATATTCAATCATTTCCGCTCCCTGCACCGGCACCATACGCGATCGGAATGCATACGGCGCTTTTCCTGGAAAGTGAAAAATACGGTCAAAGCAGAAAGCATCGGAATCCGGTTCGCTGCGAAAATGCACAGTCACTGGAATGGCCGTGCCCGCATAAGGCACCAGCGTCCCAGCCAACCGAAGCAAAGGCGAAAGCACGCCTATCCAGGGCGAGGTCATCACATCCATGCGGCCCTCCACTGTCACGGTGTCGCGACGGTAGGCACGGTTGGCATAATGCCGACGCAGCACGGGCGGCAATGCCTCCCATGCTTCGCCGAATACCCGGGTGAAAATGGGAGTATCCGGAGAGGCCAGGTTGCGGATCGGCCGCACGCCGCGCATGCTGATCAACGCATTGCGTGCCGCGCGCATGAACGGATAACTCCACCGCGCCATGCCCTCCGAGCGAAATAACCACCGGTTCAGGCAATTGAACCAGCCGTTTGCCTCACCTAACAGCGCCATGAGACGCAGCGCATCCGCGCCATGGTAATATTGGCCATCCTGGTAAAGCACCATGCCTTCATCCAGGTTTAATCCCCTCGCGTTTATCGCACGCATAAGCGGGTGATCCCCCGCTTCCCTGGCATTCAACAGATGCAGGCGCCCCACTGTTTCGCGTATGCGAAGCGCCAGCGCCGCCGACCGGCAGAGCGGGCATTCGCCGTCGTAGACGAACCAAACGCCTTCCATAAACACGGAATCAGGCATGCCCCTCCTGGAAGACCCCATCCTGCACAAACGTCACCCCGAACCAGGGGTGGCGCATTTCGATCCGTACCCGGAAACTGCCAGGCTCGCCGTCCCGGTGCTCCACATGCGCCAGCCCCGGCGACAGCCATGCCGGAACCGGAACGCGTCCCAGCGGCGTATCCCACACATAGCCACGCCCATGGAAGTAAAGCCCGCCCTCCTCCACGGAGAGCTCCATAATCATGCCAAGACCCAGCCCAGCATATTCCACGAACCTGCCGTCATCATCCGTGCGCATACGCGTTTCCACGGTAAAGGGCTGTTTGCCAAGGAAATCGTAAATTCGTTTTTTAAAAATATCCGGATGTCCTGGTTTTTTATACACCATCACGTGAATCGGAATATCCCTGCCGCTATGGGGAATAAGCGGGGAGCCGAGGCACCTCCCCAAAAGCGCGATCAGCCTGCCCAGGGGCGAGCAGCGCACCTCCGACATCACGCCTTCATAGAAAACGGTAGTATCAGGATCTGTCTCAAAGCGCTTCCGCGTCGCCGGGGAAAGGCAGCTCCACTTAAGCCCCAGCGCGGAGCGGATCAGCTGGCCTTCCGTGGCGGGCGGACGCGAGGGTTCCATGAAGGTTTCCCGGTTGCATGAATGAGGCTAGTATCACGGCGAAACATACCGGAGGCAAGATGGATTACCTGATATTGGAATGGGTACACATCGTGAGTTCCACGATTCTCTTTGGCACCGGCATCGGCACAGCTTTTTTCATGTTCATGGCCAACCGCCGCGGGGAAATCGCAGGCATCGCCTTCGCCACGCGGCACGCCGTGATCGCGGACTGGGTGTTCACCACGCCCGCCGTCATCATCCAGCCTGTCACCGGGTTGTGGATGCTCTTTATCGCCCAATATTCGTTCAGCGAACCGTGGATCGCGGGCGCGTTGGCGCTTTACGTTTTCGCGGGCGCCTGCTGGCTGCCCGTGGTGTGGATGCAGATCAAAATGCGCGACATGGCCCAGGAAGCCCTCGCCACCGGCCAACCTTTGCCGCCGATATACTGGAACATGGAACGCTGGTGGACGGGGCTGGGTTGCGCCGCGTTCTCAGCCATCATCGTGATTTTTTATCTGATGATAGCCAAGCCGGGTTAAGCCGCCTTGCCCTTCATCTTGTCGAACGCCGACCACACGCCCTCTTCGCCATGCCACTCGCCCTTGGTGGCGGCTTTGGAATATTCCGTGGCGCGGGCCTCAAAGAAATTGGCGTGCTCCACGCCGTTCAGGATAGCGGTGAGCCAGGGCAGCGGGTGTTCCTTCGCCTGCTTGTATTCGCCGGCAGAACCCGTGAAATAGCCATAAACCGGCGTGAGCTTCAGCTGCGTCAGGCGCCAGTCGCAGATATAGCGGACATAGGATTGAATATCCTTGAGCGTCATGCCCTGCACTTCGCCGAGCTCGAAGGCCAGTTCGGTGAAGCGGTCCTCCAACCCGACCATGGTTTTGCCGACATCGACGATGTCGTCGGCCACGGCCTTGGTGACGGCCCCGGTTTCAGCGGCCCATTCGTGATAAAGGCGAATCACGCTTTCACAATGCAGCGACTCGTCGCGCACCGACCAGGAGACGATCTGCCCCATGCCCTTCATCTTGTTGTGGCGGGGGAAATTCATGAGCATGGCGAAGCTGGCAAACAGCGCCATGCCTTCGGTGAACGCGCCGAACATGGCGAGCGTGCGGGCCACGTCGCCGCAGGTCTTGGTGCCGAAGCTGTGCATGTAATCGGCCTTGGCTCGCATGGCCTCGTAGTCCTGGAACGCCGCGAATTCAGTTTTCGGCATGCCGAGGGTTTTCAGCAGCAGGGCGTAGGCGTCGATATGGATGGTTTCCATATTCGTGAACGCCGCCATCATCATCTGGATTTCCAGGGGCTGGAAGATCGGGATGTAGCGCTTGAAGTAATTATCGCTCACCTCCACGTCCGACTGCGTGAAGAAGCGGAAAATCTGCGTCAGCAGGTTGCGCTCGCCGGCGGCGAGCTTGTTGGACTGCCAGTCCTTGATGTCTTCGCCCAGCGGCACTTCTTCGCCCATCCAGTGAATCTGCTGCTGGCGCTTCCAGGCGTTATAGGCCCAGGGGTAGCGATCGACATCATAGGCGCCGGAGGGTTCCAGAAGGCTGATCAGCCCCTTGCCCTGAAGCTCAAAGGGGTTGGTATCGGCGTAGCTTTTCTGCATCTTTTTCTCCTCTGTCATCCCGGCGTAGGCCGGGACCCAGTGTTTTTATACTCCGGCGCTCCATAACCCTGGGTCCCGGCCTACGCCGGGATGACGAGGGTTACTGGCAGGCGAGGCATTCCTCGTAATCGGTGCGCTTGGTCTCCATCGCCTCTTTGGCTTCCTTGCCCTCGCCGCCCGCGTACTCAGCGCGCTGGATGGACTTGGAACGGCAATAATAGAGGCTCTTCACACCCTTCTCCCAGGCCGTCCAGTGGAGCATCAGCAGGTCCCATTTGTCAATATCGGCGGGCAAGAACAGGTTGATCGACTGGCCCTGGCAGATGAACGGCGCGCGGTCGCCCGCGAGTTCCACCACCCAGCGCTGGTCGATTTCGAAGGCGGTCTTGAACGTATCCTTCTCATCCTGCGAGAGCGCCGCGATGTGCTGCACCGAACCTTCGTTCTCCACGATGGTTTGCCACACCGCGTCGGTGTTGAGGCCTTTCTGTTCCAGCACTTTTTCGAGATGCACGTTCTTCACCGCGAAATTGCCCGACAGCGTCTTATGCGTG
>JAFLCR010000029.1 GCA_017302755.1 Alphaproteobacteria bacterium | reverse complement strand
CCGTGCTTTTGCCGTGCTTCGCCTCGCGGAAGAAATGGCGGGCCATGGACTCAAAATCCTGAAAATTGGTGACGTTGAATTCCGCGCCATGGCGGCGGAAATTATCCTTCAGCGTGGCCGAGGAATAGCGCAGGCTTGCCGCCGTCTGCGAGAGCACGTCGAACAGCGCGCGTCCCTTGCGGAGCAGAGTCGAGAAATGTGATGTTTTCATATTCGCCTCCTTGCGTATTATTTTTTCTGTTATCTTACGCATCTTCGCCGAATTTTCCACTGACAAGTTCCTCGAGCGCTTTCACGGCGTCCGTCGCGTCTTCGCCATGGGCTTTGATGATGATCTCCGACCCCATCTCGGCGCCGAGCATCATGAGGCCCAGGATGGAGCGGGCGGAGACAAAATGTCCCGGCTCGCCGTTGCCGTTCGCCTTGGTTACCTCGATGTCAGCGGTATAATTCTCCGCGAGTTTCACCAGCTTGGCCGTGGCGCGGGCGTGCAGGCCGCGTTGGTTGCAGATTTTCACCTTCACGCTGATGGCGTCGGCGGACATGGCAGTCATGCCGTTTTTCTTGCAGCGAACAGGTTGGATGCCACGTTGATATATTTGCGTCCCGCCTCCTGGGCGAGCAGGGCGGCCTGGCGCAGCGGCGTTTCCTTGCGCACGGAAACGAGCTTGATGAGCATGGGCAGGTTGATGCCCGCGATCACCTCGATCTCACCCTTGCCCATCAGCGAGATGGCGAGGTTCGACGGTGTGCCGCCGAACATGTCGGTGAGGATGATGACGCCCTTGCCGGAATCCGCCTCCTTGACCGCGGCGAGGATCTGCCGGCGCGATTCTTCCGCGTCGTCCTTGGGGCCGATGCAGACAGTGCCGATCTGGGGTTGCTTGCCGACGACGTGCTCCGCCGCCAATTGGAATTCGTTTGCCAGTTTTCCGTGGGTGACAATCACAATGCCTATCATGTCTCTGCGGCCGACGCCTTTTCCAGTTCCCGATGTCGCACACTAACGGCGTAATTCTGTGATTTCAACCATTGGCGCAACTCCTGCACGATAAACACCGAGCGGTGGCGGCCGCCGGTGCATCCCACGGAGAGGGTGAGGTAATGTTTCCCTTCTTCGCGGTAACGAGGCAGCAGGGGGGTGAGCAGGGTCGTCATATTCACAAAAAACGGCGCATACATGGTATCCTTGCGGATAAAATCAGCGATGGGGGCATCTTTCCCGGTGAAATCGCGTAGGGCGGGGTCGTAATGGGGGTTTTTGAGAAACCGGGCATCGAACACCATATCCGATTCCCTCGGCACTCCGCCGCGATAGGAGAAGGATTGCGCGCGAATATGGAATACGCCTTCCCCGCCGGGGAAGAGTGCCTGCAGGCGCTCCCGCAGATCCGGCATGGGGAGATCGGTGGTGTCGATGACCGTGTCGGCGCGCATTTTCACCGGCTCCATGATTTCGCGCTCAGTCTGGATGCCGTCGCGGATATCGCGGTCGAGCGCGAGCGGATGGCTGCGGCGCGTGGCATTGAAGCGGCGCTGGAGCGCATCGTCGTCGCAGTCGAGGAAAAGAAGGTGCAGCCTTGCCCCCTTGGCGCGCAGGCCATCGGCGAGGCCGAGGAATTCGGCGGCGGAAAAATCGCGCGTGCGCACGTCCAGCCCGATGGCGATGCCCCGGGTCGGTTTTTTTTCGTTTTGAGAAGCTAGGACCAGACGTTCAAGGAAAGAGAGGGGAAGGTTGTCGACCGCCTCGAACCCCTCATCTTCGAAATATTTCAGCGTGGAGGAGCGCCCCGCCCCCGACATGCCTGTAATAATAATCGTCAGGGTCGATTTCATAACAACCTGTAAAATATAAAATCACTCATGCTTAAAAAAGAAAATATAAACCATTCATTCATAATTATTGCACAAAACCGTCACATATGTTAATCACATATTAATAAAACGGCGGCATAGTCGTCCTCCTAACCGAGGCCCACCACAAAACAACAACAGGGAGTTTAGACGGATGAGAGTCCTTGTCAAAGCAACCCGTCCTATGTGCGGACATATCTATGTTTCCTTTTTCCTCGTGGGCGCGATCGGCGTCTACATGACCACCATGATCTAGTTTACCCAGGGAGAAAGCCTAGGGAGAATCATCCCCACTCCCTAGGCGGCTTCCTCCTCTTCCAGACATCGTTATTTTTCAGCCCGGGCGCTTTTGCGCTCTTCCTCCATGGCGTCGCTGAAGGCCGAGGCCAGGATGCCTGCTGGCATAGCAATCAGCCCGATGCCCATGACGGCGGTGCACGCGCCGAGAATCCGCCCCAGCGCGGTGACGGGGTAGACGTCGCCGTAGCCGACCGTGGTGAGCGTCGCCACCCCCCACCACATCGCCCTGGGAATGCTGCCGAAATGCTCCGGCTGCACATCGCCCTCGGCCAGGTAGAGCAGGGTGGAGAAGATGATGAGCACCACCCCCGCCACGCTGAGGCTGAGCATGAGGTCCGGCAGGCGGCTGGAGAGGGCGAAGCGCATGCGCTGCACGGCCTTCGAGAACCGACCCAGCCGCGCCACGCGCAGAATTCGCACCAGGCGGATGAAGCGCAGTAGCAAGGGCGTGGAATCCATGGTCATGATCACCACCGCCAGCAGGGCGATGAAATCGATGAGGGTAAAGAAGGACAAGGCGTATTTCAACCTGCCCCAAGGGCCGGCATATTCCGGCTTTTCAACGCATATCCAGAGCCTTGCCAGATATTCGACTGCAAATACGATGCTGAATGTATATTCGACGGCAAGGAACAGTGCCTCTCGTCCCATGGTGAGAGAATTTTCTGTTTCCAGCACGCAGAGTCCCACGGAAAGCAGAATCAACGCGCACAAGATGCGGTTGAGAATGGAGAGATGACCATCCTGCCGCGCCGTGGGTTCCAGAGCCAGGTAGAGTTTGCGTCTAATCGTCATGCTTGCGGAGATATAACCAGCGATGCAAAATTTTTGGCTGTTTTTTTATTTCGAGCAAGATTTTTCAGGCGGCTTTGCGTTTTCCCAGCCAAGCATCGAGCGCGTCGAGCGCCCGTGCGGTCATATGACTTGCACGGTCGGTTTTCTTCGCGCGCGAGGGCAGGGGCGGGAACAACCCAAAATTGACATTCATGGGCTGAAACGTCGCCACATTCGCCCCGCCGGTGATATGCGACAGCAACGCCCCAAGCGCCGTCTCTGCGGGCGGAGGATTCGCCGCTTCGCCCTTCGCCTCGGCCGCCGCGAATTGTCCGGCGAGCAGGCCGATAGCCGCACTCTCCACATACCCTTCGACTCCCGTGACCTGCCCCGCGAAGCGTAAGTTAGGCTGCTTCTTCAGCCGCAGCGTGCCATCCAGCAGGATCGGGCTTTTGATGAACGTATTGCGATGCAATCCCCCCAGCCGCGCGAATTCGGCTTTCTCCAGCCCGGGAATCATCCGCAACACCTCCTGCTGCGGCCCGTATTTCAACTTCGTCTGAAACCCGACGATATTATAGAGCGTCCCCAACGCATTATCCTGCCTGAGCTGCACGACGGCATAGGGCTTCTCCGGCGAATGCGGATTGGTAAGCCCCACCGGCTTCATCGGCCCATAAGCGAGCGTCTCTTTCCCCCGCGATGCCATCACCTCAATCGGCAGACACCCCTCGAAATAAGGCGTATTCTTCTCCCACTCCTTGAAATCGGTCTTCTCGCCGGCGAGCAGTGCGTCGATGAAGGCGTAATACTCATCTTTGGTCATGGGGCAGTTGATGTAATCCTTCCCCGTGCCGCCCGGCCCCGGCTTGTCGTAGCGCGACTGATACCAGGCCTTCGAGAAATCGATGCTCTCCTTATAGACGATCGGCGCGATGGCATCGAAGAACGCCAACTGGTCTTCCCCCGTCACCTTCAAAATATCCTGCGTCAGCGACGCGGAGGTGAGGGGGCCGGTGGCGATCACCCACAACCCATCCTCCGCCTTCGGCAGATGGGCAACTTCCTCCCGCGAGAGCGTGACATTCGGATGCGCGAGCAACGTCTTTTCCACGAGCGCGGAAAACGCATGCCGATCCACCGCGAGCGCACCGCCCGCGGGCACTTTCGTCGCATCCGCGCAAGTCATGATGAGGGAACCGCACCGCCGCATCTCCTCATGGAGGAGGCCAACAGCATTGCGCTGCCAATCATCCGACCGGAAGGAATTGGAACAAACCAGCTCCGCGAGATGATCGGTGACATGCGCGTCGGTTTTCACTGTGGGCCGCATTTCGTGCAGCACGACGGGAATGCCGCGCTCCGCTGCCTGCCAGGCGCATTCGGAGCCTGCGAGGCCGCCGCCGATGATGTGGAGGGAAGGGGACATGATCCTCCGGGGGGTTACAGCAGGAAATCCTCTGCAATGAGATTATGGATACCAATCAGCTCGATCTGGAAATTGCTGAGGTTGTTGCCGTCGCTGTCCACGGAGATGAGGGTGTTTCCCTCCACCTGCTGGAATACGATTTGCGCCACCGAGCCGGTGAAATCCGCTGCGCCGTTGCCGCCTGCGCGGAACGCGAAATTGCCGGGCAGGGTGGAGATGTCTATCACATCGCCTTCCGTCTGGCTAAAATCGAGGATGACATCGCGCTTGTCCGCGCCGTTTCCGGCCTGAGTGGCGAGGGTGTAGAGGAAAATATCCGCGCCCGCTTCGCCGGACATGGTATCGGCGTTGGTATTGCCTTTGATGATGTCGTTCCCCGAACCGCCGTCCAGGATGTCATTGTTGCTGCCGCCGTCGAGCGTGTCATCGTTATCGCCGCCGTAGAGGGCGTCGCTGTTGGCGTTGCCGAAGAGGGAGTCATTGCCCGCATCGCCGTTCAGCGTGTCGTCGTTCGAGCCGCCGTTGAGGGTGTCGTCACCTTCGCCACCGTGAAGCTGGTCGTAAGAACCGACGCCCTCCAATGAATCATTGCCTATACCGCCATGCAGTGTGTCATTGCCTGCCGCGCCATAGAGCGTATCGTCACCTTCGTCACCAAAGATCAAATCGCGCCACTCGCCGCCATGGACGGTGTCGTTACCATTGCCGCCCTCCATGGTATCAAGCCCAGCGCCACCAAGAATGGTATCGTCACCTTCATTACCAGTTAAAGAGTCATTTTGGTTGTTTCCAGTCATGGAGTCATGACCCAAGCCGCCGTCTAGGGTATCATTTCCATCGTTGCCATATACGCTATCACTACCTGCGTTAAGCCAGACCAGATCGTTTCCTGGGCCAGCGCTAACCGTCACATTGCCCATGGTATAGGTAGCAGAGAAGAAATTAATCACGTCATTGCCGTTTCCGCAGACAAAAACCTCGATGTCTTTAACTTTCTGGCCACCCTCTGCATCCTCAAGGAAGAGAATATCGGAATAATTAGAAAACAGCATGGTATCTACGCCGCCCAGACCGTCATAAGGCTCGGTGGCGGAATCCCAGTAGTAAGCAGTTCCCTGGATGGTTACGTGCGCGCCAGAGTAGGGGTTCGTGAGCACAAAATCGGCATCGGCGCTTGTAGCGATGAATGTAATAAGATCGTTGTTTCCTGTTGCCATAAAAGTACCTTTTAATGCATTTTTTAATAAGAGCTGTATTTACAATCGGAAATCCGCTGCCCGATCTGAAAATTTCTTTGAGGGTCTTCTAACAGCGGCACTTCGCTCGCAGGGGAGCCGAACATTGCGCCATGGCCTTCGAAGTCGTCGTAGGTCGTATTGTTTACGCGGCACGTGTTATCGAGCGTCCTGGTTTTCAGCATGTAAGGACTCACGAACGTGGTAGAATAGGGGGCAATCGTGCCAGCGAAATGAATCAGATCATGGTTGGGCTTAGCCATAAAACACTTATGGGAATGAGTATGTTTAATAGTTGTAAGGGTAAGAAAGGTGATGTCAACGCACGCAAAAGTGCAAAAAAAGCAAAAGGGCCGCTTATCAGGCTTGGCAACGACCTACTCTCCCACGTCTTAAGACGCAGTACCATCAGCGCTGGAAGTTTTCACGGTCGAGTTCGGTATGGGATCGTGTGTTTGTCCTTCCGCGATAGTCACCAAGCCAGATAAGCGGCCCTTGGGCTGCTTTCTGAATGAAGCAAAAAATACACCGGTTGATGTTCGCAGAACCGTTTAGTTCTGCGCGTCTCGGTAATGCCATAAAGTTAAGCCTATCGAGTTATTAGTACCGCTTAGCTGAACGCATTGCTGCGCTTACACATGCGGCCTATCAACGTGGTGGTCTACCACGACTCTCAGGGAAAATTTGTTTTGAGGTGGGTTTCCCGCTTAGATGCTTTCAGCGGTTATCCCTTCCGTACATAGCTACCCAGCCATGCCGCTGGCGCGACAACTGGTACACCAGAGGTACGTCCAACCCGGTCCTCTCGTACTAAGGTCAGATCCTCTCAATTTTCCTACACCCACGGCAGATAGGGACCGAACTGTCTCACGACGTTCTAAACCCAGCTCACGTACCACTTTAATCGGCGAACAGCCGAACCCTTGGGACCTGCTCCAGCCCCAGGATGTGATGAGCCGACATCGAGGTGCCAAACGATTCCGTCGATATGGACTCTTGGGAATCATCAGCCTGTTATCCCTGGCGTACCTTTTATCCGTTGAGCGATGGCCGTTCCACACTGAACCACCGGATCACTATGACCGACTTTCGTCTCTGCTCGACTTGTTTGTCTCGCAGTCAGGCAAGCTTATGCCATTGCACTCTACAGCTGATTTCCGACCAGCTTGAGCTTACCATCGCGCGCCTCCGTTACTTTTTGGGAGGCGACCGCCCCAGTCAAACTACCCACCATGCAGGGTCCTGGTCCCGGATAACGGGACTCAGTTAGATATCAAAAATTGAAAGGGTGGTATTTCAAGGTTGGCTCCACTTCGGCTTGCGCCAAGGCTTCGTAGCCTCCCACCTATCCTACACATTCAACTTCTAATACCACTGCAAAGTTATAGTAAAGGTGCACAGGGTCTTTCCGTCTAACCGCGGGAACCCCGTATCTTCACGGGGAATCCAATTTCACTGAGTCTATGCTGGAGACAGTGGGGAAGTCGTTATGCCATTCGTGCGGGTCGGAACTTACCCGACAAGGAATTTCGCTACCTTAGGACCGTTATAGTTACGGCCGCCGTTTACTGGGGCTTCGATTCAAAGCTTGCACCTCTCCTCTTAACCTTCCAGCACCGGGCAGGCATCAGACCCTATACGTCGCCTTAGCGGCTTCGCAGAGCCCTGTGTTTTTACTAAACAGTCGCTACCCCCTAGTTTGTGCCACCCGCCAATAGTTGCCTATAGACGGGCCACCCTTATCCCGAAGTTACAGGTGTAATTTGCCTAGTTCCTTCAGCATAGTTCTCTCAAACACCTTGGTATACTCTACCAATCCACCTGTGTCGGTTTAGGGTACGGCCTATACGCTGGAGCTATTTCCTGGGAGTGCCAGGCTGCAGAAGAAATCCAATAATCTTCTACAACTTTCGCCCTCCGTCACTTCCAGCAGGCTCACGAATATTAACGTGATTTCCATCGACTACGCCTTTCGGCCTCGCCTTAGGAGCCGGCTAACCCTGCGCAGATTAACTTTACGCAGGAACCCTTGGATTTTCGGTGCAAGCGTTTCTCACGCTTGTTTCGTTACTCATGTCAGCATTCTCACTTCTGATACCTCCAGCACACCTGACGGTGCACCTTCGCAGGCTTACAGAACGCTCCGCTACCACTCCTATTGCTAGGAGTCCACATCTTCGGTGCTTGGCTTGAGCCCCGATACATTTTCGGCGCAGGACGGCTATTAGACCAGTGAGCTATTACGCTTTCTTTAAAGGATGGCTGCTTCTAAGCCAACCTCCTGGTTGTTATGGCTGTCCCACATCCTTTCCCACTTAGCCAAGACTTGGGGACCTTAGATGGTGGTCTGGGCTGTTTCCCTCTCGACGACGGACCTTAGCACCCGCCGTCTGTCTGCCGCGATATACTCATCGGTATTCGGAGTTTGGTTAGGTTTGGTAAGACTTTGGGTCCCCCTAGCCCATCCAGTGCTCTACCCCCGATGGCAATCTCGCGACGCTCTACCTAAATAGATTTCGCGGAGAACCAGCTATTTCCGAGTTTGATTAGCCTTTCACCCCTAACCACAGCTCATCCCCTTCTTTTTCAACAGAAGTGGGTTCGGTCCTTCAGTGCATGTTACTGCACCTTCAACCTGGCCATGGCTAGATCACCCGGTTTCGGGTCTAATGCATGCAACTATGTCGCCCTATTCAGACTCGCTTTCGCTACGCCTACAACTATCGTCTTAAGCTTGCTGCATACACTAAGTCGCTGACCCATTATACAAGAGGTACGCTGTCACGTCGCAAGGACGCTCCAACTGTTTGTAAGCATTCGGTTTCAGGTGCTGTTTCACTCCCCTTGTCGGGGTGCTTTTCACCTTTCCCTCACGGTACTTGTTCACTATCGGTCGCTAACGAGTATTTAGGCTTGGAGGGTGGTCCCCCCATGTTCAGACAGGATTTCACGTGTCCCGCCTTACTCAAGGATGCAATCGTTTCTTACCTATACGGGACTATCACCCACTATGGTCCGACTTTCCAGACATGTTCTAGTTAAAACAATTGCACCACTGGCCTGGTCCGCGTTCGCTCGTCACTACTAGCGGAATCTCGGTTGATGTCTTTTCCTCTGGCTACTTAGATATTTCAGTTCACCAGGTTTGCCTCCGGTACCTATGTATTCAGTACAGGATACCCCTAAGGGTGGGTTTCCCCATTCGGAAATCCGCGGATCAAAGCTCACTTGCAGCTCCCCGCAGCTTATCGCAGCATGTTACGTCCTTCATCGCCTGTTAGCGCCAAGGCATCCACCAAATGCTCTTATACTACTTAATTTATGGCATTACTACGAGACGCGCAGAACCAAAAGGTCCTGGGCACCCGCAGTAATGTATTTTGGTATTTGTCTACCAAGACATTACTGACACGCCCCATTGAGAAAAGGGCGCGTCACGCGGTGTATTTTTGCTTCATTCACAATTTCAAAAAGCCGGGCAGGCTGGCCGCCCGAGGAGTCGCTGTTATAGCTAAGCCTTGTTTGAAGTCAATCAGGTTTTTTATTCCATGTGCGATTTTTTCTAAATCGCGTGTTTTCCAAGGATTTTTCAGGCTCTCCGCCTGCCTTGGAGAATAAAAACCGGATGATTCGAGGGGCTGTTGCTGCAAATCAGCGTGATCTAAATATAGCGCACCGCGCCCCAGCCTACAAGTGCTGGCGGCGCAGAGGCGAAAAGGAGGGGCTTCACGAACCGGGCACACCCCCTGCTAAGCTTGACCCCCGCCGATTAGGTGCTATCTTCGCCGCCTGTTTTTTAGGCGTTTGCAATGAAATCCTTTCAGGACATCATCCTCACCCTCCAGTCCTACTGGGCTCGCCAAGGCTGCGTGATTCTTCAGCCCTATGACATGGAAATGGGAGCGGGCACTTTTCACCCGGCCACCACGCTGCGGGCGCTCGGCCCCAAGCCGTGGAAAGCCGCGTATGTGCAACCCTCGCGCCGCCCGAAAGACGGTCGCTATGGTGAAAACCCCAACCGTTTGCAGCATTATTACCAGTTCCAGGTCATCCTGAAACCCTCGCCGGAGAACATCCAGGAGCTTTACCTGCAAAGCCTCTTTGAGCTCGGCATCGACCCCAAAATGCACGATATCCGCTTTGTCGAAGATGACTGGGAAAGCCCGACGCTCGGCGCCTGGGGGCTGGGCTGGGAAGTGTGGTGCGACGGCATGGAAGTGACGCAGTTCACGTATTTCCAGCAGGTGGGCGGCATCGAATGCGCGCCTGTTTCCGGCGAAATCACCTACGGCCTTGAACGCCTGGCGATGTACATCCAGGAATGCGAGAACGTCTACGACCTCGACTGGAACGGGGCAGGGGTGACCTACGGCGACGTCTACCTCGAAAACGAACGCGAATTCTCCGCCTTCAACCTCGAATACGCGAACACGGACCTGCTGTTCAACCGCTTCGGCGAACACGAGCAGGAATGCAACGCGCTGCTGGCGAAAAAGCTCCCGCTCCCCGCATATGACCAGTGCATCAAGGCGAGCCATTGCTTCAACTTGCTGGATGCGCGCGGCGTGATCAGCGTCACTGAACGCGCGGCCTATATCGCCCGCGTCCGCGCCTTGGCAAAAGCGTGTTGCGAAGGCTGGATGGAAAAAGAAATGCCTGCGAAAGAGGCCGAAGCCGCATGATGTTGACGCTCCTCAAATGCAAGCTCCACCGCGCGACGGTGACGCAGGCGGACCTCCACTACAACGGCTCGATCACCATCGCCCGCGACCTGATGGACGCCGCCGGTCTGCTGGCGCACGAACAGGTGGACGTGCTGAACATCAACACCGGCGCGCGCTTCACGACCTATGTGATCGAAGGCAAGAAAAAGAGCGGCATCATCGGCATCAACGGCGCCGCGGCGCGGCTGTGCCAGCCTGGCGACCTGGTGATCATCTGCGCCTACGCCCAGATGACGCCTGAGGAAGCGAAGAAACACAAACCGAAGATCGTTCCGCTGAACGGCAAGAACAAGGTAACGTCATGACCAAACTCCTAACTTTCGTCATCCCGGCGAAGGCCGGGATCCAGCCCGGCGCGGCAAGCGCCGCATGGTGTCGTTCGTTTGGCGCTGTGCGCTGCTGGACCCCGGCCTTCGCCGGGGTGACGAGGTAGAGGAAGAATCCTATGGCCGAATTGCTGCTTGAACTTTTTTCCGAGGAAATCCCCGCCCGCATGCAGGAGAAGGCCGCGGCCGATTTCTCCGCCCTGGTGAAAGCGGGGCTGGACGAAGCTGGCCTGAAATTCGACGCGAAGCGCTGCCACGTGACGCCGCGCCGCCTGAGCCTGATCGTGCAGGGGCTGCCCGCCACCCAGCCGGACAAGTTAATCGAGAAGAAAGGCCCGAAAGTCACCGCCGCGCCCGCCGCGATCGCGGGCTTTGCCAAATCCTCTGGCGTGCATCTCGAGCAACTGGAAAAACGCGCGGTCGGCGGGGAGGAGTGCTTTTTCGCCGTCATCCGCCAGAAAGGCGTCACCACTGCCGAGGCGCTGTTGCCGATTCTTGAGCAGGCGATCGCCGGCATCACCTGGCCTAAATCGATGCGCTGGGGTTCCGGCGGCGCGCGCTGGGTGCGCCCGCTGCATAGCATTCTGTGCCTGTTCGACGGCAAGGTGCTGCCGGTTTCCTTTGCGGGCATCAAGGCGGGAAACGTCACCTATGGCCACCGCTTTCATGCTCCGGGCTCGATCCAGGTGGAGAACATAGACGAATACCTCACATCCCTGCGCGAAGCCCGCGTGGTGCTGGACCGTGAGGAGCGCCGCGAAAAAATCTGGGATCTTGCCCGCGAAAAAGCTGCCGAAGCAGGCTTGGAAATTCGTCACGATAACGCGCTGCTCGACGAAGTCACCGGCCTGGTGGAATACCCGGTCGTGCTGATCGGCGAGTTCGACAAGAGTTTCCTCACCGTGCCGCCCGAAGCGCTGAACACGGTGATGCGCTCGCATCAAAAATACTTCGCGCTCTACACCAAGGACGGCAGCATCTCGAACCGCTTCCTGTTCGTGGCGAACCTCAAGGCGGCCGATGGCGGCGCGAACATCATCGTCGGCAATGAGCGCGTGTTAAAAGCGCGCCTTTCCGACGGCAAATTCTTCTGGGACCTCGACCGCAAAACCCCATTAGCTTCGCGCAACAAAGATCTGGAAAGCATCGTCTTTCATGCCAGGCTTGGCACGGTGGCCGAGCGCGTGAAACGCATCGCGCTCCTTGCTGAACATATCGCCAAGGAACTCTGCTTCGACGCGACGGTGCAGAAACACGTCGCCCGCGCCGCCAGCCTCTGCAAGGCCGATCTGGTATCCGGCATGGTGGGCGAGTTCGCTGAGCTTCAGGGCATCATGGGCCGCTACTACGCGCTCGACCAGAAAGAGCCACAGGAAATCGCCGACGCCATCCGCGACCACTACGCCCCGCAAGGCCCGTCCGACGCCTGCCCGAAAGCGCCGGTATCGCTCTGCGTGGCTTTGGCTGAGAAGCTCGACACGCTGGCCGGCATGTTCGCCATCGGCGAAAAACCGACCGGCTCGAAAGACCCGTTCGCGCTTCGCCGCGCCGCACTCGGCATCATCCGCCTGATTCTGGAAAACAGCCTCAAGCTGCCGCTCAAGGCGACCTTCGGCAAAGCCGTGTCCGCCTTCCCGCAGGCCAAGGCCGAAACGGTGAGCGAACTCATCGACTTCATTGCCGACCGCCTGAAAGTGGGCCTCAAGGAACAGGCCATCCGCCACGACGTGATCTCCGCCGTCTTCGGCACCCAGGGCGACGACCTCACGCAAACCGTTTCCCGCGCCAAAGCCGTGCAGAAACTGCTGGAAACGCCCGACGGCGACAATTTGCTCGCCGGTTACAAGCGTGCCGAGAACATCCTGAAAAAGGAAAGCGCGAAGGATAAGGCCGATTACAAAAAACCCGCCGACGCCAAACTGCTTTCCGCGCCTGAGGAAAAAGACCTCCACGCCGCCATCGCCAAGGCCAAACCCCTGATCGACCAGGCGCTGAAGAGTGAAAACTACGAAGCCGCGATGGCCCAGCTCGCCTCCTTGCGCCAACCCATCGACCGCTTCTTCGACAAAGTGCTGGTGAACGACAAGGACGCGGCCATCCGCACCAACCGCCTTCACCTGCTTTCCGAATACGCGGCCACCTGCAACCAGATCGCCGATTTTAGCCAGATCGAGGGCAGCGGGGAGAGTTTGAAAGCGGCGGCTTAAAAAATTGTCATCCCAGCGAAAGCTGGGATGACACAAAAGAGGCTTCATCATGGCTGAAACCTTGCACCTGGTGGCTCAAGGCCTTCCCAAGCCCGTTTGCTATGCGGAACTATTGCCGCAGATCAAAGCAGTCATCGAAGCCGAGCCGAACCTGATCGCCAACCTGGCTAACATCGCCGCCATTCTGAAAGAAGCGTTCGGCTTCTTCTGGGTCGGCTTTTACCTGCGCGACGGGGCGAGGGAAGAACTTGTCCTCGGCCCCTTCCAGGGCTCGCTCGCCTGCACGCGCATTCCTTTCGGCAAGGGCGTTTGCGGTGAGGTGGCGATGCAAAAACAGACGCTTATCGTGCCGGATGTCGAACAATTCCCCGGGCATATTGCCTGTTCGGCACGCTCTCGCTCGGAAATCGTGGTGCCGATGCTGAAAAACGGCGAAGTTTACGGGGTTCTGGATGTGGATAGCGAGCATTTAAGCTGTTTCGACGAGGACGATGCCAAGGGGCTGGAAGCCATTGTCGCGGCAATCGAATTGCCGTAACCCTCTGTCACATAGCTTTCACAACCCAAGCATTGCTTTCCGGCCCCAAATTCTCTATAGAACCCGCAGAATTATGCGCATCCTGCGGGGATAGAATGACCAAGCTTGTGTATTCGTTCGGTGACGGCTCGGCCGAAGGCAAAGTCGATATGAAAAACCTTCTCGGCGGCAAGGGCGCGAACCTGGCTGAGATGTGCTCGCTGGGCCTGCCGGTTCCGCCTGGCTTCACGATCACCACCGAAGTCTGCACGGCGTTCTACGACCTGGGCAAGAAATTCCCCGACGCCCTGGAAAAGGAAGTCACTGCCGCGCTCACGAAAATCGAAAAGACCGTCGGCGCGACGTTCGGCGACGCGGCGAACCCGCTGCTAGTGTCGGTGCGCTCTGGCGCCCGCGCTTCGATGCCCGGCATGATGGACACGATCCTGAACCTCGGCCTCAACGACGCCACCGCCGAAGGCCTGGCGAAGAAGACAAACAACCCCCGCTTCGCGTACGACAGCTACCGCCGCTTCCTGACCATGTATTCCGATGTGGTGCTCGATCTTCCGCACCACCATTTCGAGGACATTCTGGAAGCCAAGAAGCAGGACAAACACGTCTTCCAGGATACCGACCTCGACGCCGACGACATGAAAGACCTTGTCGTGCAATACAAAGCGCTCATTGAGAAGAAGCTCGGCCACCCGTTCCCGCAGGACGTCAAGGAACAGCTCTGGGGCGCGATCGGCGCCGTGTTCAAATCCTGGATGAATCACCGCGCGGTGACGTACCGCCGTCTCAACGACATCCCCGCCAGTTGGGGCACGGCGGTGAACGTGCAGGCGATGGTGTTCGGCAACATGGGCGACGACTGCGCGACCGGCGTGGCCTTCACGCGCAATCCCTCGACCGGCGAGAAGGCGTTTTACGGCGAATACCTCATCAACGCCCAGGGCGAGGACGTGGTGGCCGGCATCCGCACTCCGCAGCAGATTACGATTTACGGCAAAAAAGAGCAGGGGCTTACCACTCCCGCGATGGAAGAAAGCCTGCCCGACGTCTACGCCGAGCTGGTGAAAATCTATCAGAAGCTCGAAAAGCATTACAAAGACATGCAGGACATCGAGTTCACGGTGCAGAACCGCAAGCTCTGGATGCTCCAGACCCGCAACGGCAAGCGCACCGCCAGGGCCGCGCTCAAGATCGCCGTCGATATGGTCAGCGAAGGCCTCATCGACAAGAAGGAAGCCATCAAACGCATTGATCCCGCCTCGCTGGATCAATTGCTGCATCCCACGCTTGATCCCAAAGCGTCCAGGAAGGTGCTGGCGAAAGGCCTGCCTGCCTCGCCGGGCGCGGCTTCCGGCAAGGTCGTGTTCACGGCGGAAGACGCCGAAGACTGGGCGCATCGCGGGGAGAAGGTGATTCTCGT
>JAFLCR010000028.1 GCA_017302755.1 Alphaproteobacteria bacterium | reverse complement strand
CCTCGGCCGCGAGCGCGAATTGCCGTCCTTTTTCGCCGCGCTTGATATAGGCCGTCACCGGTTTTCCGGCCTGGGCGCGGAATGTCAGGCTTTCGCACTTGTCCGGGCAATCCGCGGCCGCGTTCACTTCCACTAGCTCACCGCCGGAAAGATAGAGCGAATCGACTTTCGCATTGAGGGTGAAAGGCGGCAGTTTTTCCTGTGGGGATTTGGTGTTCAGGAACGGGACGAGATCAAAGCTTTTGCCCTGGATGTCGATGGCATAGCCCTTCGCCGGGTCGTAAGCATAGCTCAGCCGGGCATCCGTCTTTCCATAAATGAGCGGTTCGAGCGCAGCCGCACGCAAGGTGCTGTCTTTTTCATCGAGCTGGAGGTTACCAGCGACGCGGATGCCATCTCCTTGCGCATTTAATTTGGGGATGACAATGGCCCCTTCCTTGCCTGTTTCAAGGCTGAACTCAGCCGAGAGTTTGGTGCCTGGTTCCTTTTTCAGTCCCAGCGAAGGGTCGTCCAGTCCGGCGTTATCCAGCACGAGCTTTCCCTCAACAAGCTGAACATCCCCTTTCATCCTGGTATGAATATCAGCCCCGATATTCCCGCTGACGCCAAGCGGTCGCGGGAGGCGGAAACGCTCCAGCGCTTCGGCCGGCACCGTGCCCTGGGCCTTATAGGCGTTGTCCCATTCCGTGCCCTTGCCCAGCCAGGTCGTCCATTGCATGGCGAGCGGCACGCCGTTGACCTCGCCCTTCCCTTCCGCGAAGATCGTATGGTTGTCGACCTTCATGCGGACATCGGCTTTCTCGAAATCCAGCCGCTGCACCACGCCTTTTGCCGCGCCACCCGCAATTTCCCCCGTGATGGTGTAGCGGATCAGCTCCGGCGGGGTGGGTACGTCCTGATACAGCACGTCGGCAAGGGGGAACCAGATATCCACCTTCCCTTTTACCGGGCCGGAAGCGCGGTCCGGCGTCAGATCTATCTTACGTGCATGATTCAAGTAAGGTTCGCCGAGGTAGCGCACTACTTCCGGCGCGGTGGATTCGATATCCAGGCGGACGCTGAGCACGGGATCGTAGGGAGCGAAGTCGAAAATCTCGATGAAGCCGCCACTCACCCGCGAATCATCATAAGTGCGCCCGCTTTCAATCTCGATCTCCATGTCACGTGCCGAGAAGCGCACCGTTCCGTTGACGTCATACGCCTGCGGAAGGCCGGGCACATAGGCCACTTCGGCATGATCCACTGTGATTTCAGCCTCCAGCAGCTCCGGCCTCGCGGGAAAGCGCTCCAGATCCTCGGGCGTGATGTGCAGCCGGGCGATGGCGAAGGGAATATGGCCGTTCTTGATGCGCGTCGTCACCCAGTTGCGCGTGTTGGGTTTGAGGGTGATTGGCCAGTAACGGGCCAATTCGTTGGTCGGCATATTGCGGCCCGTGATCTCCGCCTGGGTGTTCCAGCTTGTGCCATCATGAATCCATGCGCCCTGGGCTTGGAACACTGCCTTTCCGAGCGCGATCTCGGCACGATTGAGAACAATCTTGTTACTTTGCTGATGCGATTCAAGCGCTCCTTCCAGCAAGAGGTTTTGAACCTCAAAGGCTTCATGGAAATGCACGCCGGAAACTACGGTTCCTTGGGGTGCGGAAAATGTGAACTTGCCATCACGCCAGCTACCGTCCGCCAACCAGGTTACATATGCTTCTCCAGTAAGAACGGCATCCAACATTCCGTTTTCAGCAAGTGCAGGAAACGCCCTCGTTAATTGCTGAGGGTTCACATTGTAAACCTTCAGACGGAAATCCATATTTTTTTGCCGATCCGCCTTGATGTCCAGAGCCAGTGTTGGGAGATTGCTTTTTTCCTTCAGCAATTCGGCACGAAGCCGCACATGCTCTTTCTGTCGTTGCAGGCGGAGATTCGCATGCGCCAGCTCCACTTCCTGCCCGCCGCTATCATCGCTGGTGAAAAGCTTTGCATTTTCAAGAATGACGCGTTGCAACTGCCATTGTTGAATATGTTCCAGCCATTTATCGCGTAGATTCTCCGCCTGTTTTTTCCATGAAATGTCGCCCTCTTGTGCGGGATGGGATTCAGCCCAGGGAAGCGCGATGCCAAGCCCCGCTTCGCGCCGCAGCTTTACGGAGGGGTTCGAAAGCCTCACCGTCGCCGGTTCCACTCTTCCGATCAGCAGCCGAAGCGGATGCAGGCCTACGTGAAGATCGGGAATGGAAAGGGTCGTTCGCTTTTCCGGCGACACGGCGACGGCATCCCGAAAGTGCAGTGTCAACGGATGGCCAAAGCCGCCCCATTCGGCATTCGCCGCACCGAAGGAAACCTGCCAGCCAGGTAACGCTTCTTCCAGCGCCGCATGGACGGAAGGAAGCAGCCAGCCTACATCACGCGGCGCGGCGCGAAGCCAGGCATAAGCGCCGAGAAATCCAACCGCCCCTGTCAGGGCAAGGACGGCGCTCACGACTTTCAGCCATTTAGGAATGCGTAAGCGCTTCATGAACCGCCAAAGAATGAAAAACTTCGAGAACCTTTACTCTGCATGCAGAAAGATGACAAATAGTATAAAAATAATGTCTGGATTCATGCCTTCCTTCACTGATACGCCCCAACCTTCGGATATCTCTGCCGCCGATCGCCATCTTTCAGCGTTTGGCGCGCATAAAGCGCTGACGCCCCCGGAAACGGCGTTGCTGCGTGGTGTGTTCGGCAACAGCCCCTATCTTTCACACCTGGCCGCCCAGCGCCCGGAGGCCGTGCTTGCCGTGCTGGAAGGCGGATTCGAGGCTGCCTGGGACGCCTGGCTGTCCCAGATGCGGGAGGAATGCGCGGCGGCGGAAAACACCGCAGCGCTGATGAAGGCGTTGCGGATCGCCAAGCAACGCGTCGCCTTGAGCCTGGGAGTGGCCGACATCGCCGGCGCGCTCACGCTGGAGGAGGTGACGGGAAGATTGTCAGCCTTCGCTGAGGCAGCGACCAACTCAGCCGCCGCATTCCTGCTCGGAGAGGCGGCGCGCAAAGGCGAGATCGTCCCGGTTGACCCGGCGGCCCCGGCAGAAAAAAGCGGTTTAATTGTGCTTGCGATGGGCAAGCTCGGTGGCGGGGAACTGAATTATTCCAGCGACATCGACCTGATCGTCTTTTACGACCTCGCCCGCGTCACCTACACCGGCAAGAACACGCCGCATCATTTTTTTGTGCGCCTCACCAACGAACTCAGCAAAATCCTTCAGGAGCGCACCGCCGAGGGCTACGTGTTCCGCACCGATCTCCGTTTGAGGCCAGACCCCGCCTCCACCCCGGCGGCCGTATCGGTGGGCGCGGCAATCACCTATTACGAAACCGTGGGCCAAAACTGGGAACGCGCCGCCATGATCAAGGCCAGGCCGATTGCCGGCGACATGGAGGCTGGGTACGCCTTCCTGGAAGCCATCCGCCCCTTCGTGTGGAGGAAGTATCTTGACTTCGCCAGCATCGAGGACATTCACTCCATCAAGCGGCAGATCGACGTCCGCCACGGCGGCATGCCGGAAAGCTTCGGTGGATACAACGTCAAGCTCGGCTACGGCGGTATCCGCGAAATCGAATTCTTCGTCCAAGTGCAACAGCTGATCTGGGGCGGACGTATTCCCGAGCTGCGGGAAAAAACCACCTGCAAGGCGCTTTACGCCCTGGTGCGGGCCGGAAAAATGCTGCAAAAAACGGCGCAGGAGCTTGAAGAAGCTTACCGCTTTTACCGGCAGGTCGAACACCGCCTGCAGATGGTCGCCGATGCGCAAACGCATAGCCTTCCGGAAAATCCGATAGAGCTGGAGAACATCGCCCGTTTCTGCGGTTTTGGGGACGTGGCGTCCTTTTCCGAACGCATGCGGCAGCACATCATGACCGTGCGCGAGCAATACCAGCCGCTGTTTCAGGAGTCGCGCAACCTGGGCAGCCAGGGTAATTTGGTGTTTACCGGCGTGCAGAACGATCCGGATACCATCGATACCTTACGTCAGATGGGCTTCCGCGAGCCGGAGCGCGTATCAGACATCATTCGCGGCTGGCATCACGGGCGGCGGCGCTCCACGCGCACCAAACGGGCGCGCGAATTGATTACCGAGCTGACCCCAAACCTCCTGAATGCTTTGTGCGATACGGGCAATCCCGACGCCGCCTTCCTGAAATTCGACGAATTCCTGAGCCGCCTTCCGGCCGGCGTGCAGCTATTTTCGCTGTTCCGCTCGAACCCCAAGATGCTGCCGCTGCTGGCTAGGATCATGGGTTCCGCCCCGGTGCTGGCCGAATTGCTCAGCCGCAAGCCGGGCCTGCTTGATACCGTGCTGACTGGCGCCTTTTTCGACCCCCTGCCATCGCAGGAAATATTGCTCTCGCAGCTTCTGGCCGATTTGAAAAGCGCTGACCACTATGAAGTCTTCCTCGACATCACCCGCCGCTTCAAGCAGGAAAAAGAATTCCAGATCGGCGTACAGGTGCTGGAGCGCAGCATCACCAGCGAGGAGGCCGGCAGGCAATTGACCCTCATCGCCGAGCTGGTCATGAACGCGCTGCTTGATGCGGTGATGGTGGAGTTCATCAAAGCGCACGGCAACCTGCCCGGCGGCAGCTACGCCGTGGTAGCGTTCGGCAAATGCGGCGCGCGCGAGTTAACCTTCGGCTCCGACATCGACCTGATGTTCGTCTACGATGCCCCGCCGGGCGACGATTTGTGGTCTGACGGTGAAAAACCGCTATCTTCTTATGTGTATTTCAGCCGCCTGACCCAGCGCTTCACTACCGCCCTATCGACCCTTACCGGAGAAGGCCGGCTGTACGAGCTCGATACCCGCCTCCGCCCGCACGGCGACGACGGCCCGCCCGCCAGCGCGTTCGACGGGCTGGAGGCGTATTACCTCAACCAGGCCTGGGTGTTCGAGCACATGGCGCTCACCCGCGCCCGTAGCATCGCCGGAACTCCCGAATTGCAGAAAAAGCTAGACGAGCTATTCCACCGTGTGCTGCTGCGCCCGCGCGAGGAAAGCACCTTGCGCAAGCACGTGCTCGACATGCGTGAGCGCGTGGAACGCCAGCACGGCACGCGCGATCCGTGGGATGTGAAATACGTGCGTGGCGGCGTGATCGATATCGATTATATCGTCCAATATCTGCAACTGCTGCATGGCGCGGAACATCCCTCCATCGTCGCGGCGGATACGCAGGTCGCCCTCATCCGGATGCGCAAGGCGGGATTACTGACCGACAGTCAGGCGCAGGAACTTTCAGAGGCTTCGTATTTCCTGCGGCATCTTCAAGCCTTGCTACGGCTTACCTCCGGCAATCATTTTCGCGAGGAAACCGTCCAGCCAGGGCTGAAGCGCCTGCTGGCGGAACTCACGGAGCTTCCTGATTTCGAGGCGGTGCGCGAACATCTGCTGGCGGTTGAAAATACGGTCATCAAGTACTATGGTGATTTTATCAATATTTAACGATCAGCGAGAGGGCATCATGACCGCAGCGGCGAAGAAAATCGAAAATCCCGTCGTATTGAATGAAGGCGATGCGGCCCCGGCGTTTGACATGCCCACCGACAAGGGAGGGCAGGTAAGCCTGGCATCCTTGAAGGGCAAGAACCTGGTGCTCTATTTCTACCCCAAGGACGATACGCCGGGTTGCACCGTCGAAGCCAAGGATTTCCGCGACCTGCTGCCGGAGTTCGAAAAAGCGAATACCGTCATCATCGGCGTGTCGAAAGACAACGTCGCCTCGCATGATAAATTCAAGGACAAGTTCTGCCTTCCCTTCCAACTTGCCTCTGATGAAAAAACCCAGACCTGTGAGGATTACGGCGTCTGGGTGGAAAAGAGCATGTACGGCAAAAAATATTTCGGCATCGAGCGCACCACCTTCCTCATCGACGGCCAGGGCAAGATTCGCAATATCTGGCGTAAGGTGAAAGTGGACGGCCACGCAAGCGATGTGCTGGCCGCCGCACGACAGCTATAACATCGGAGGCGTATCGTCGGGTTTGCTGATTTCTCCGTCTCCACCCGGTGTTTTGCCGGAACGGGCAATGCGCTTCTGTAAATGAATCGCGCCCATTTCCTTATCAATATAGCCTAGATAACCTGGATGATCCGGGCCGGTTTCAGGCGTGGGTTCTGCGTAGGTATTGCCTGTTTCAAAAACGGCGACACGGAATTGCGCTGCTTTTTCATGAAAAGTGTGAGGAATGGCTTCGGATGTTCCGAGATTTTTATTGTGCGGATCAACCACAAGGATCAATGCTCCATGATGGTTGCGCTCCCGCACCATATTCAGTAGGTGACGCGCCCAAATATTTTCCTGAGCGTGCAGATCAAAGCTTTCTCCTTGCTCATCTTTGATATTAAGGCCCATGATATCCAACATCATTCGCGCGTAAGAGCTTTCAACGGAGCCGTACATATCGACGCGCACAAGAACGATGTCCGCTTGCGCCACCTCAACATCAAGGAAATTCTGAAATTGCGGCCCAAGCATTTGGCCATGGCGTTCCCAACCGCTCGCCGACAATTCAAAAGGAACGACATTATCCTCCGCTTTCCACTCAGCATGAAGATTATGCGACTCAGCGAATTTTTTATAACGCATGGAAATCAGGTTGACGAGCATCTCATGGTCAGGAAAAGAGCCTGGCTCGGTATTATCCAGAACCGCGATTCTGATCGGCTTCGTTGCCCATGCTTTGATATCCATAATGGTACTGCTTATTAGCTGAATAAGAAGCACCAACTATATGGTTAATTTATTAAGAAATACTGTTTGCCAAATTTGGAACGAGCTGACTCGCTTTGCCTTCAAAAACCTCATGAAAATACGGGGATCCTGAAGATTCCAGATTAATCTCCACCGTGCGTGCCTTTTGGTTTCGCCTGGCTTCCATGACGAACCCGGCCGCCGGGTAGACCGTGCCCGAGGTGCCGATGGAAACAAACATATCGCATTCGGAAAGCGCCGCATAAATCGTTTCCATCTCCAGCGGCATTTCCCCAAACCAGACGATATGCGGGCGCATCGCGCCTGGATTGCCGCAGCAGGCACAGGGTAAATCCGTGGCCAGATCTTCGCTCCATGCCATGACTTTTTCCGTATGTGAGCAGCGCGCCTTCAGCAACTCGCCGTGCAAGGCGATGATATTCCGGCTTCCGGCACGTTGATGCAGGTCGTCCACGTTCTGCGTCACCAGGAGGAAATTTCCCCTTTCCTCCTCTTTCCACCGCCTCTCCCACTCCGCCAGCGCAAGATGGGCGGCATTAGGTTTTACGTCCTTGAGTTGCGCCCGGCGCTGGTTGTAAAAACGGTGCACCAGCTGCGGATCACGGCGAAACCCCTCTGGCGTCGCCACATCCTCAATGCGGTGCTGGCACCACAGGCCATTTTCATCGCGAAAAGTGGAAAGCCCTGATTCAGCAGAGATTCCTGCGCCAGTTAGGATGACGATATTGCTTTTTGACGGGTGCTTATAAACCATGCATTAACCAATTTTAATTATCGTTGGTAGGTTGCGGAGAGTATTAATTGTTACAGTACGTGATGAGGTATTATGAGGAATTTTCTTTCCGGCGGCACGATCTCTTTTGATGCGCTGACTCCCACGGAACATTCCCCCCTGGTGCTCGAAGCCGGCAGGCTCTCTGCCCTGCCTCTTGGCGAAGGTTTGCGCGAAGCGGAATTCACTCGCTCCGGGCCGGACCTGCTTGTCAATGGCGGCGCCATCACTATCCGTGACTATTTCAACCGCCCCGAAGCGCTGTATTCAGATACTGGCCTTAAGATCGAGCCGGCCACCATCACGACCCTCGCGGGCAGCCTCGCGCCCAGCCAGTATGCCGGCCCGGACGGCGGCAAGATCCAGATTGGCGTGGTCAGCAAGCTGCAGGGCGAAGCCATCGTCAAGCATGCGGACGGCAGCGAAACGGCATTGAAAAACGGCGACCCCGTCTACCAGAATGACATCATCCGCACTGGCAAGGACAGCGGCGTCGGCATTACGTTTAACGATAAATCCGTATTCGCCGTCGGCTCCAACGCACGCATGACGCTGGATAAGCTCGTCTATGACGAAGCGACCGGCGAAGGCGAGTCCTCGGTGACGGTGCTCAAGGGCATGTTCAAGTTCGTGAGCGGCGAAATCGCGGCCCACAACCCCGGCGACATGAAGATCAAGACGCCCGTGGCCACCATCGGCATCCGCGGCACGACCGGCGGCGGCGTGGTCGAGGGCGAAGGCCAGGAAAACAGCTTCTACCTTGCCAAAAATGCCGACGGCACGCATGGCAAGTTCGACGTCGTCACCGACAACGGCAAGATTACTATCGACCAGCCCTTCGCCTATGTGCCGGTGAAGAGCGTGCACGACACGTTCCAGGGCATAACGCTTAAGGCAATGCCTGCGCCGATGATGCATGAATACAACGTCATCAGCACCGTGACGCCTGTTGGCAAGTATGATCTGAAGCTGCAGCAGCAACAGCAGCCCCAGCAGCAGAATGAAGCGCCTCCGGCCACTGTGCCGCAGGGCGAAAAACATAGTAATGCCGCGCCTGCGGAAGGCGGCGAACAGAAAACCGAGGCAAAGGCGGAAGCGGCGGCAGCCGCGCCGCAGGAAGCCCCGGCTGAACAGCCTGCCGAAACGCCAAAACCCGTGGAAACGGCTGAAGCCCAGGCGGCTGCTTCTGAAAATCCGCCTGCGCCGGTGGATGCCCCAGCACCTGACGCTTCCTTGAAAACCGACGCCATGGGCAGGCCCGTGGATCAAGGCATGTTCAGCGTGGATAAGGCGATCGGCATGGACTTCGCCAACCAGGTCGTGCCCAGCGCCGCCACGGCGAACGCGGCTTCCAAGCCTGTATTCATCGAAGGCGCCAATAACCCGGCGGGCACGGAATTCGCTCCTCAGGCCGGGAGCATTTCGGCGCTGGCAAACAATATCAGTCCCACCACTTTTTCCGGAACGCTGAGTGCTACTGGCACGACAACGGGCGGGCTGGTGGGCGGCGCGGGATTGCTCCCCTTGTCCGGAAACACTACCGGCTCTCTATTGCCGCCGCCGCTTCCTGGCACCACCTTCGTTGCCCCTCCGCCCCCTCCTCCGGCTGATGCAGGCACGTTCGTGCCGCCCCCGCCGAGCGATGGCACCATACTTCCTCCTCCTCCGCCGCCACCGACAGGCACCAACCTGCTTCCCCCTCCGCCCCCGCCGGGTGGTGTTAGCGGTGGCGGTACAACTGCCAGCTCGATATTCGCCATGACCGCGAGTGCGGATAATTTCCCCGGTACCAGCGGTGACGATCAGTTCGCCGTGAGCGCTGCCGGCGATTTCATCGCCGCGGATACGGTGGCGGGCGGCCAAGGCTTTGACTCTGTCGTATTCAATGCAGCAGTCAACTACACAGCGCCTATTTTTACCTTCAAGCACGGCATTGAGTCTTTCGTGCTGAACGGTAACGGCAATACACTCAACTTTGATACGGTAAACGGTGCCGCCGGCAACGCCATGATCAATGCCAGCGACATGCCGTTTTTCCTGATTGATCATGGTGCAAATACGCTGCTCCTGAACACGAACGGCGTCACCGGCAAGGACGTGGTCGTGCAGGGCAGCGGCCAAGTGACTGTCTCAGGCGGCGCTTCGCGCGTGATGATTAAGTTGGAAACGGCGGGCAATATCGTCAGCGACGGCTTGAATACCATTGTTGGCGGTGCAATGGGCGACATGGTGCGCCTCAGCAGCGGAAGCAGCGTTAACTTTAACATGGTTGGAGGCAACGATACCGTCCAGATTGACGATGCCTCCACTCTTTCAAATTCACACAGCATTCAAGGTGGCGCGGGTGTCGATAGCCTGGTGCTGAACAGCATCGCCGCCGTGCCTTTCAACCTGGCCACGATCACTAATATTGCCGGTTTTGAGAATTATAAGGTCATCCACAACTGGAATACCACGGCCAATTTCTATGACACCATCGGCACCATAGAAGGAAATCTCATTACCTTCGATAACTCGCAATCGACCGGCAGCTTGACATTTACCGCCATTGGCATGAATTCAAGCCCTGTATCGTTCAATGTGCTGGGCAGCCTCACGGCATCTAATACTATCACTGGCAGTAAGAATGCGGATAGCATTGTAGGCGGTAACTTAGCCGACACCTTGAGCGGCGGCGATACGACCGGCGGGGCTATAACCGGTAACGACACGCTGATTGGCGGCGGCGGAGGGGATACTTTCTATATCACCACCGGCGCGGATCTGCTGTTGGGTGATGCGGGAGATGACCTCTTCAGCGTCAACAGCCAGGGCGAATACCAGAATTTGACGGTTACGGGCGGAAGCGGCAACGATACCGTGCTGTTCGTCGCAGGATCGGGAATGAATTTCCTGCGTCTCAATGCCTCCAACAATATCAGCAGCATCGAAAAATTCGATTTCCGTTCCACTGACTTTGAAGGCCTGTCGGTGGACGATAACTACTTCACCAGAGGAACAGGCCTGGAACCGCTTGCCAACAACACGTTGCAGATCGATCATACCATTGGCGGTGGCCTGTTCGTATCCGCGGATAACCTCACTAATCCTAATTACAAATTGTTGTTGAATGCTGCAGGCTCTACTGGAGTGTTGCTCGCAAAAGGCGGTTCTGGCGCGGATACGATAACCGGCGGCTCGGGAAATGACATTCTTGAAGGCGCTGGCGGTGCCGACTCACTAACGGGTGGCGCAGGCAATGATCTTTTCATCTACAACCTGAACGACCCTAACGTTTCCACTATCGCCAATTATGACTCCCTGGGTGGCTTTGTCTCAGGCAGTGATAAAATACTCCTGATCGGCGGCGGTTTTGGTTCCATCGCCTACTCAAACATTGGCGCAAGCGGCATTTCGAGCGGCGCCCTGGATGTGCGCATCAACGGCACTTCCGTGGATATTGCCACTCCTTCAGGATTCAAGCTGAATGCAGGCGCAACCATCGCCAATACGGACATTCTTACAACCACCTGGAATGGCGGCATGGGTGAAGATACGCTGATCGGTGGAACAGGTGATGACGTCATCGCCGGGTTCGCGGGCAACGATTATCTGCGTGGCGGCAGCACGGGTGCGGTGAAAGATATTCTCATCGGCGATCAGGGCAACGATACGCTTGACAGTGAGAACAGCTCGGGATCATCAACGCTGCTCGGAGGCGTAGGCAATGATCTGTTATATCTTCGCTCCACTTCCAGCTTTGCTGTATATGATGGCGGACGCGATTTTGATACGCTAAAAATCACGGATGGAAGCGGCGTAGGTTCCGCAACTTACCGTTCCATCGAAAAACTGGATATGAACGATGGGTTTGCCACCAGTGGTGTTTTCTTAAGTGTAGCCACTATTAAAAATAACTGGCTTTTTAATAACGAGAGCAAGGATTTTTATCTCATCAGAGACAACCTTGACGTCACAGGCGCTGTTTCTGGTGGCAGCAGTTGGACGAACGTAGGTACAGACGGTATGGGCTATTCCGTCTACAGCGAATTTGCCGACGGTAGCGGCCTGAAGTTGCACATGAACGGTTCAGTGACCGGTACGGGTACAGGTACGTTGAACTTTGCCTAAATCGGGTAGTGCTGCGCGCCCATGAGAATATTCTCGGCCAGCCGTAACCCCTGCGGATCACCCACATGCAGCCATCTTCCTTCATGGAAGATGGCTTTCATGTTTGGAATCCAGCCCTCCGGGTCGTTCTTCTCATAAAACACGCGCAGGGAAAAAGAGGAAACGCTCCTTCCCGCAAACAGTCTTGGGTGGAGAATTTGCACGCCCATGAACACGCTGGAAGCGTGCTCCTCCCTGCCTCGCAGCCGCAACTTTCCTTCGCCATTGGTCAGGAAATCCCCCTTGCCGTCATAACCGGTCGCCTGGTCCAGAGGGCATAGGGCAAGCATGGCATCCAGACTGGAATCATACGCGGCGGCGAGGCGCTCCAGCAGCGTTGCCTTGCTTTCGGCTTCAAGCCAAAAGGAATCCGCATTCAGGGAAAAAAATGGTTCGTTTCCGATCTTATCCAGCGCATTGACGATGCCGCCCCCGGTTTCCAGGTTCTCCGTTTCCCTGGAAATCAGAATTTCCACATCCTTTCGCCCGGCCAGATGCGCTTCCAGCATCTCCGCCTTGTAGCGCGTGTTCACCACCGCCCTTTTCACGCCCGCCGCCACTACGCGGTCCAGCACGTAATCAATCAGCGGCTTTCCCGCCACCGGAACCAGCGGCTTGGGCATATGCTCGGTCAGCGGTCGCATGCGCGTCCCCTCGCCCGCGGCCAGGATCATGGCGGTGGAAGGCATCATGAAGGCAGCACGCTCCGCCAGGGCTTAAGCCAATCCTTAAGCGGCGCCAGGGCGGGATGCGCCAGGTCATGCTCCAGATGCGCCGCCACGCGGGGAATGAGGTTGAGGTAGTGCTCTTTCCCGTCCCGTTTGCTGAGCCGGTTGAAGATGCCAATGATCTTGAGGTTGCGCTGCGCGCCGAGAATGGCGTAGGACGCGTCGAAGGTTTCCCTGGCTACGCCTGAGAGCGTGGCAAAAAAGCGGTCTTTCATGCGGGTTGCCAGTTCGCGGGGCACGTCGCGTCGGGCATCTTCCAGCAATGAAACCAAATCGTAAGTGCAGGGTCCAAGCACCGCGTCCTGGAAATCCAGCAATCCCACCTGGCCATCCGGCATCCAGATTAGATTCTCAGCGTGATAATCCCGCAGCACCAGCATTTCCGGCACCTCGCGGGACTGGCGCACCAGGGGCAGCAAGCACTCGGCGAGGGTTGCGCGCGCGTCCTCGCCCGCGTCTCTGCCCAAGGCGGGCGCCACACACCATTCGCAAAACAATGCCGATTCCTGTAGAAGCTTTTCATCGGAATACGCCGGAACATCGCTGGGAAGTGGACGATCTTTCAACGCTGTCAGCACATCGATGGCAGCTTCGTAAAGGGTTTGCTCCAAAGAGATGTCCCGGGCAAGAACGCGGGCGAACAAATTATCGCCGAGATCCTCGAGCAGCAGCAGCCCCTGCTCCGCGTCTTCCGCGAGAATTTGCGGTGCCAGCAACCCGTGGCCGCGCAGGATACGGGCGATGTGCACGAAGGGACGCACATCTTCTTTTTCCGGCGGCGCATCCATGAGCACGGCGGAGGCGTCATTACGGCGCACCCGTTCGTAGCGACGAAACGACGCATCCCCCGCCAGGGGCGCGCGTTCGGCGTCCGCCCAGTGGGAGGCGCGCAGGAACGCGTCGATGGCCTCGTCCCTCGCCCGCCTGTCCGCACGTTCCATTGCCGCTGCTGTCATAAAACTCCTTTCAGCCGTTCATTCCACAACCCGCCTTCGGCTTCAAGCCGTATTGTGCGTTTTTCCGTGGCCGCATCCGCCTCCAGCTTCACCGTGAGTCGGCTGGCGGGCAGCAGGCTTGCGGCGATCTCCGGCCATTCGATCAGTAGCGCTCCTTCCATCAGCGCTTCCTCGATGCCGAGTTCCCAAAGCTGTTCCCGCCTATCCAGGCGGTAGAGATCGAAATGCCAAAGGTCAAACCCCGGCAATGGATAGGTTTTGACCAGGTTGAAGGTAGGGCTGGTCACTTCCTCGCCCGGCAGCAATGCCTGAATAATGCCTTGTGAAAAAGTTGTTTTGCCTGATCCAAGGGTTCCTTGCAGGCATAAAACATCGCCTTTGCGGATCACTCCCGCCAGCTTCGCGGCGAAGCCTTGTGTTTGTTCGGCGGTTGCCGCCGTCAGCTCATGCCGCCACATGAGGTGTCACCATATCCGCAGGTTCCGGCACCCTGGCCTCGCGCGGAAGGTAGAAGCGCACCGTGGTGCCTTTGCCGCGCTCGGAATCCAGCTCAATGCGCCCGCCATGCAGCTCGACGAAGTTTTTGACGATGGAAAGCCCCAACCCCGCTCCGGATTTATGCCTGCGGTGCGAGCCGCTCTTATAGAAGCGGTCGAAAGCCCTCGCAAGCTCCTCCTCGCCGATGCCCACCCCGGTATCCTGAACATAGAACATGACTTCGCCGGCTTCGGCATTCTGCGCGCCCAGTATGATTTTTCCGCCAGGAGGCGTAAACTTGATGGCGTTGCTAAGCAGGTTGAAGATAATCTGGCGCAGGCGCTTTTCGTCACCGCTAAGGTTACCGAGCGATTCATCCGCCCGCACTTCGAGCGTCAGTTCCTGCTCTTTCATGCGCTCGCGCACGAGGGCGGCCATGGCGGTCAGCATATCGTGCAGATCAAAGCGGGAGATATCGAGCTTGAGATAGCCTGCTTCAATAGAGGCCAGGTCCAGAATATCGTTGATGATTTCCATCAGCTGGGTGGACGAAGCGTGAATGCCGTCTACGTATTCGCGCTGGCGAGGAGCCAGCTCTCCAAAGTAATTCTGCGCCAGAACCTCGGAAAAGCCGATGATTGAGGTGAGCGGCGAGCGCAGTTCGTACGACACATTAGCAAGAAACTCGCTTTTCAGCCGGTCGGCTTCCTGCAACGCTTCGTTCTTTTCGCGCAGGGAGCGCTCCACAAGGGTGGAATCAGTGATGTCGAGATAGGTGGTCAGAATCGCGCCGTCCGGCAGCGGGATCGAGCGCCAGGTGATGGTCTTGCCGTCCCTGGTTTCCAGATGGCCGCTTTTTTGCTGATGCCCCAGCACGGGCGTAATCAGCTTCTGCTTGAATACATCCCATTCCTCGTCGAACACGTACAGATCCCGGCAGCGTTCGGCCAGATCGCTGACATGCGGCTCACCGGCGAGATATTCCGCGTCCAGCCCCC
>JAFLCR010000027.1 GCA_017302755.1 Alphaproteobacteria bacterium | reverse complement strand
TCGGTGGTAACCACCAGCGGCGCGCCGGGCGGAATCAGCGCCACGTCATCCGTCAGCGATAAAGCTTCGGGAGTTTGCGCCAGCGGTCTGAAGTAACGGGCAATGCGACCGAATTCATCGAGCCCCATATCGCCTCCTATTCCTGGGGCGGGAAATCCTGGGGGCGAAGCTCCCGCGCCAGGCGGTCGAGAATCGCGTTCACGAAGGGACGGTCGTGATCGTCGAGCAGCGCCTCGGCGATGGAGACGTATTCGTGGATAATCACCTTGGCCGGGGGGGTGGTATCGGAAACCAACTCAAACACCGCGGCGCGCAACAACGAACGCAGCACCGGGCCAAGGCGGGCAAACGTCCAGTCCTTGGAGAGGCGGGGAACAATTTTTTCATCGAGCGCCTCGCGCATCCCGTTCGCTCCTTCCACCAGACGGGTGAGCAGGGCTTCATCGGGGTCCATGTCCAGCCGGTCTTCCGGTTTGCCGGAAAGCAGGCGCTCGGCGCGGTGCTCGGCAAACTGCTCCAGAAGGTATTGGATGGTCTTGTCCACCGGCACGTCATTGGCGGCAAGATCAAGCTGATAAAGTGCCTGCACGGCGCCAAGACGTGCGTCCTGCTTGCGGCGGGTATTCTTGGGAGTGTGCGATTTTTCCGCCATCACGCCGCCTCAAAACGTGTTTTCAGCGCGACCAAGGCGAGGCAGGCTTCCGCCGCTGCGCCGCCTTTGTTGCCGCGCGCGGGATCGGCACGCTCCAACGCCTGGCTTTCATTCTCCACAGTCAGGATGCCATTGCCGATGCTGAGGCGGCTTTCAATGCCGAGCAGTGTCAGCCCCCGGGCAGATTCCTGGCATACCGTCTCGTAATGCGTGGTTTCGCCGCGGATCACGCAGCCCAGCGCCACGAAGCCGTCATAGCGCCCCGTATCCGCCGCTAGACGGATCACCGTGGGAATTTCCAGCGCGCCCGGAACAGCCACACTGTCCCATGCCACGCCGGCCGCACGTAAAGCCGCCTCCGCCCCGGCGAGCAAAGCATCTGAAATCTCCGGATAAAACCGGGCCTGGACAATCAAAAAGCGGTTCATGGGCGTATCTCTAACCCTTTTGCGTATTTTCAAGCAAGAAAAACCGCCGGGAAAACATTATTTTACTTCCATCTTGTCGGTATGGAAGATGCTGATCTGGTATTCCCCGCCTTTTTTGCGCTTCAGGGTGAAACTGGCGGTATACGTCCCCTTGGGCCATGCTTCCTCCTCGCGCTTCTTGCCGAGGAAATGAAAGATCTGAGCCTTGCCCTTGTCGTAATTCTGATGATGATCCACTAGGCTTTTGCCATCAGGAAACTTGATCTCCAGCTCGATCCTGTCGCCGGGCAGAATACCCATCACATCCACCCAGAACATGATGAGAGGCGCGTCCGGCCGGAAGGTTTTTTCGTTATATTTCCCATCCCTTGCCTCGGGTGCGGTGACTTTCTCCACCGCAAAGCCCGACGCCAGCACGGCCGTCGGAATGTGGCTGATGGTCTCAAGCGCATCGCGTGTCCAGATAGGGTGGCGTTCCACGTGGCAGCCTGTCTGTTTCGTTTCTCCCACAAAGGGGTCGATGATGGTCTTACCCCGCCGCACCTCAAAATGCACGTGCGGAAATTCAGTAAAGCCCGAAAGACCAATCAAGCCAAGCACCTGACCCGTCTTTACTTCCTCGCCCTGCTTCACCGCGATGCTGCCTTTTCGCAGATGGCAATATTGCGTCTCGATCCCGCCTGGGTGGCGGAGCACCACACCGTTTCCGCATTCCCGGTTCTGGACGGTTTTCTTGTCGGCATCACCGAAATAAACGTCTTCCACCCCGTCGCGCACCCCGCGCACCACACCTTCGGCGGCGGCAAGGACTTTCACACCTTCGCGCATTCTAGCCAGGTTGGCGATGCGGATATCCGTCCCCTTGTGGCCGTCATAGGTCATGCGGCTACAAGTATAATCCACCATCATTTTGCTGGGATCGCGATCAACATAATTCTGGATGAAACAATCCTTGCCCAGCTCACACGCCACCGGCCAGGCCACGCGGAACTCCTCCTCTCCAAAAGCAGGGGGAACGGCCATCACCATGATGAACCACGAGAGAATTTTGCGTTTCATGATGCCCGTTCCGTTCTGGCAAATGTCAGGACGCGCACTTCACCCGCGCCGGCACGCAGCAGCGTTCTGGCACAGGCTTCAAGCGTCGCGCCGGTAGTCATGACATCATCCACCAATATCACACATTTGCCCGCAAGTTTTGCGACGCACGCCGGAGAAACCTGGAAAGCCCGCGCCACATTCTCACGCCGCTGGCGGCGGGTGAGCCCGGTCTGGCTCTGCGTGCGGCGCGCGCGCAGGAGCAGCTTTGTTTCTAACTGCACGCCGCATGCGCGGGAAAGCGGGCGCCCGAGCTCCGCCGCCTGGTTATAACGCCGCCGCAACAGGCGGCGCGGATGCAACGGCACGGGCACTAACATATCCGCGCCTTCCAGCACCTTGCCGCCACGCGACGCCATGAGCTTCGCCAGGGCGGGAGCGGTGTGAAGCCGGTCGGCAAATTTAAGTCCTGTCACCAGAGGACGGCTGGCCTCGTTATAGACGCACACTGCCGCCGCCCGCGAAAAAGAGGGCGGCTCGGCGGCGCAAGCGCCGCACAATGTGCCCGGCCCAAGATCATAGGCGAAAGGCAGCCCGCAGGACGCACAGGAAGGATCACTGATGAAGCGCAAGTTCCCCCAGCATTCAGGGCAGAGCGCGGCTTCCGCCCCCGTCAACTCCCCGCAGCGCAGGCAGGAAGGCGGTGCCAGAAGATCAAGCAAGGAGTGCCATAAACGGAATACGTGGAGCATTCGCGTCTTTTACCATAGACTGTCAGTCCCGCGAAGGCGGGAATGCAGAAAGAGATTATGCCTAACCCCGCCCCCTTCAACCGTTCGCTGCTGCGCCTGCGCCGCGACCGCGCCGCGCGGCAATTCCACACGGCGGATTTTCTGAAACGCGAAATGGCAGAGCGGCTCGCGGAGCGGCTCGACGACATCACCCGCGATTTCCCTCTGGCGCTCGATCTCGGCTGCCACGGCGGCGAGCTTGGGGAAGCGCTGATGTCAAAGCACAAAATCGGCATCCTGATCCATGCCGATCTATCGCCAACCATGCTGATGCGGGCAGCCGGACCCAGGCTCGCGGCATCGGAAGAAGCGCTGCCGTTCGGGGATAACACTTTTGATGCCGTCTTCAGCTGCATGAGCCTGCATTGGGTAAATGACCTGCCCGGAACGCTCGCGCAGATTCGGCGCATTCTGAAACCAGACGGGCTGTTTCTCGCCTCCTTCCCCGGGGGCGAAAGCCTGAAAGAGCTGCGCGCCGCCTGCTTCAAGGCGGGCGTGGCGGGAAGCGGCGTCAGCCCGCGGGTATCGCCGTTCGTGGACGTGCGCGACGCAGGCATGCTGCTCCAGCGCGCGGGATTCGCGCTGCCGGTGGTGGATGCCGACACGCTCTGTGTTTCCTACCCATCGGCGTTGGAGTTGATGCGGGATCTGCGCCTGATGGGCGAAACCAATGCGCTAAACGCCCAGCGCCGCAGTTTCATGGGGAAGGATGAGCTTTCCTGCATCCTGAGCCTCTACCAGGAGGAATATGCGGATGCCGAAGACCGTGTACCCGCCAGCTTCGAGATTGTCACCCTCACCGCATGGAAACAGCATGAAAGCCAGCAGCAGCCGGCGAAGCGGGGCAGCGGCCAGGTGAGTTTGAAAGACGTGCTATAGCGTATCGATCAACAGCGGAATCAGCGGCAGATCCGCGGGCGGCATGGGGAATTTTGCAAGCTCTTTCGGCCTCACCCACCGCATTTCCTTGTATTCCTGCGACTGCACCATGCCCTCCCAGCGCCGGCAGAGATAGACCAACATCAGCAGGTGAAACTCCTCATACGCATGGCTGACGAAGGTAAGCGGCGCGTAACAGGTCTGGCAGAGATCGATCGCCAGCTCTTCCCGGATCTCGCGGATGAGCGCCGCTTCGGGCGTCTCGCCCGGCTCGACCTTGCCGCCGGGAAACTCCCAAAGCCCGGCCATCGCCTTGCCCTCCGGGCGGCGGGCGATCAGCACCCTTCCGTCCACATCAACCAATACGGCGGCGCAGACCGTGACCGTTTTCATTGCTTCAGTTTCTCCACCAACACGGCGTAAAAATTATCCGATCCCCATACCTTATTCTGCGGCCAGATGCGAAAACGGTCATGGGTTTCGTTCACGCTCTGCTCCTCGAGCTTGAAGAAATACGGCGAGACGAAACGGGCACCCATGCATTCGTGAAAATCAAGGCTCTTGCCGATGAATTCCTTTGCGCCCACGAGCTGGGGATGGAATTCCGGCACGCCATACACCGTGCCCGGCTCGATCATGTCGAACAGTCGTGCCGCGCGCACATTGCCGCCATAAAGATTCATGCCCGGCAGGTAGGGCGCATCCTTGAAGAAATCCTCGCCCACGCCGAACAGCACCGGGTTCCAGCTGCCAATCAGCCAGGGAGAGAGCTGGTAGCTGAAGATCTTTTTTTGTTCGATGCCCTTCTCACGGAAGATGGTTGCCAAGTCGGCAACATATGTCTTCACGCGCCGTTCGCGGAACCGCACCCATTCACGCAACAGCGGCTGATACGCCACCACCAGATTATCCTTGGGGTGATCGAGATAGCCCTGAAGCGGAAGCGGAAGAAAGGGTATGGGCGCGAACACGGCTTCACCCTTCCCCGTGCCCACGACCACGCGTCGCCGGCCGATCTCATAGCGCGCCCCGCCCAGCTCGAGCACAGCCTGAACGCCGTGCACGCCGTCGGGCAGCGCCGAATAATCGAACCATGCCGCGAAACCGCTGCCGGGATTGAAGAACTCGCCGCCCTTCGCTTCCTGCACATCAGTGCGGCTGAAGCCGTAGCGCATGGTTGCCACGGATTTGCCGTCCACATAAAGCATCAGTATGCCGCCTTCCGGCACCCGGCTCAGCCAGCCGGAGACAGGCAGAATGCCATGCGGCATGGTGCCAAAATCGGCGCGGGTAAGCGCCTCATCCACCGCGCTTTCGGAAAGGTCGGCTTTTCCTTCATTCTTCAAGGAACGGTAAAAATCCTTTTTCTCGGCAACGCTGAAATCCGTCGTTCGCGGGGAATAGAAATTGCCGGTGCCGGAAAAGAAATCCGAAAACAGATAATGCGTTTCGCCGTTCACCAGCACGCCGAGCAGCAGGTCGGGATAGGCACTTTGAAAATCCGCCAGCCTTTCAGCGATCTTGTGCGAGGCGCCGTGCAGGTAGCGTGTAACAGGAAAGTTTTCATCCGGATCAAGCCGGAATGGGGCCAGAGCACCGATTAAATAGCTTTCGCGCGCCACCTCACCGTTCTGGTAGCGCATGAGCAGGTCATCGTTCTGCACCAGCTCTTTCACCAGCGGCGATGGCGGCGTAAAGTGATTGCCCATGAGGTAAAAGACGAACGGGCGCTTCAGTTCGGCCGCGGCCTTCAGCGTCTTGTCGAGAATTTCCGTGCTGAGCTGCCACACGCCATCTCCGTTTTTCCAGTAGAGCCAGTAAGGCGAAAAGCCCAGCGTATAGCCCAGCACCACCTTGCCGGAGGGGCCACCCGGCTCCAGCATTTCCGCGAGCTGCTCGAAATGGGCGCGCAGCTTAGGATCGGTGAAGTTGAGGCCTTCGAAATGCGGCGTGATGTAATAAGTCATGCCTCCTGGCCGCGCCCCCGAACCATCCAGGCAGGCGCGAATGCGGGCATCTTGTTCCTGCGCATCCGAGGCAGGAACGTTTACCGAAGGCGGTCGCTGTGCATAGAGAGCTACCCCCACAATCGCGGTGGCGCACAGAAGCAGCAGCGTCTTTTTCATCTCAGCTCCGGTAATCGGCGTTAATGGAGATATAGCCGTGTGTGAGATCGCACGTCCACACCGTGGCGCTTCCCGAGGCAATGCCCACATCCGCACGGATCACGATGTTCTTTCCCTTCATGTACGCCGCCGTCGGGCCTTCCTGGTACTCGGGATGCACCTGGCCGTCCATGGCCACATGCGCATCGCCGATCCAGATGCTCAGTTTGTCGCGATTGGCCTTTTGCCCCGCCTTGCCCACCGCCATGACGACGCGGCCCCAATTGGCATCTTCACCCGCGATGGCGGTTTTCACCAGCGGCGAATTGGCGATGGCGAGCGCGATGATGCGGGCCGCCTTATCGTCTTCGGCGCCGGTGACGGTGATTTCAATGAATTTGCTGGCACCTTCACCGTCTTTGACCACGAGATGGGAAAGTTCGCGCAAGACCTCGTAAAGCGCCTTCCTGAAGGCAGCAAGCGACGGATCGGCGGCATCTTTTGGCGGCACGTTGCCGGCCTTGCCCGTGGCGAAAAGCATCAGCGTGTCGCTGGTGGAGGTGTCACTGTCCACGGTGATGCAGTTGAAGGTTTTCTCGTTCGCGTCCGCGAGCATCGCTTGCAGCGCCACCGCCGAAATCGCCGCGTCGGTAAACAGGAAGGCGAGCATGGTCGCCATGTCCGGCGCGATCATGCCGGAACCCTTGGCAATGCCCGCGAGCCTGACTTTTGTGCCGTTGATCTCGGTTTCCCGCACCGCCGCTTTGGGGAAAGTATCCGTGGTGAGGATCGCCTCCATGGCGCCCGCCCAGTCGCCGGGGGCGCGCGAATCATGAAGCGCGCCAAGAGCAGCAGTGATTTTCGCGTCGTTGAGCGGTTCGCCGATGACGCCCGTGGAAGCGACAAAGATTTCCTCCGGCTTACACCCGCATATTTCCGCCGCCTTGATGACCGTACGCTCGACGGATGCGACACCCAGCTTGCCGGTGAAGGCATTAGAATTGCCGGAATTGACCACCAGCGCCCGCGCGGCTCCCCGTGCCGCATTTGCCCTGCACCACTCCACCGGGGCCGAAGCGGTCAGCGAGCGGGTGAACACGCCCGCCACCGTGGTATTGGGCGCAAAGACGGCAAGCATGACGTCCTTCTTCGTGCCCGAAGGCTTGATGCCCACGCGCACGGCAGCAAATTCCACGCCTGCGATAACGGGCAGTTCGGGCAGGGAATCAGGAGCGAGCGGCGAACGGGCGATCATATATTTCTCACATAAAAAATGCCCGGCGGAAACCCGCCGGGCATCGCGGATTCAAAGAGACTACTCTTCCTTCTTTTCTTCTTTTTCCTGGTCATCCGATTTTTCGGACTTCTTTTCTTTTTCCTTTTTCGGCTTGCTCTTGGAATCGGCCTTTTCTTCCTCGGCCTTTTCTTCCTTGTCCTCAAGCTTCTTGCCGTCGGGACCGAGCACTTCGATCTTCTTGCCGGAAAGCACCTTGTTCATGGATTCCTGCACGAATTTCTGCGTCAGCTGCGCTTCGATCTGCGGGCGGACTTTGTCAAGCTCGGGCACCTGCACCTTGCGCTTGTCCTCAACCTGGATCACGTGCCAGCCGAAATCCGTCTTCACCGGGTCGGATACCTTGCCCTTGTCGAGGCCGAACGCCGCGTTGGCGAATTCAGGCACCATCTGTTCCTTGGTGAAATAGCCGAGGTCGCCGCCCTTCTGCGCGGATCCGGGATCGGTTGACTTTTCCTTCGCGATTTTGGCGAATTCCTCTCCCGCCTTCAGGCGCTTGACGACATCCTTCGCCTCGTCCTCGGTCTTCACGAGAATGTGGCTGGCCTTGATCTCGTCCTTGCCGCCTTCCTTATCCGCGATCTTGCGGTATTCGGACTTGATGGCGTCTTCCGTCACCACATCCTTCGCCTTCTTGCGTAGGTAGGCATCGATCATCACCTGGGCTTCCAGGAACAGCAGGCGTTCCTTCACCTCGGGGTCGTTCTTCATGCCGGCCTTGTCGGCCTCCTCGGCGAGAATGATGTTGGTCGCGATCTTTTTCACGATCTCTTCGCGCACCTTCGCGGGGAAGGTATCCAGTTTCACATCCTGGTTGCCGGGGAGAATGTTCTTCAGCTCGCGCTCGAAGCGGGACTTCTTGTATTCCTTGCCGTCCAGCTTGAGCACGGTGTAATCGCTTTCGGCGAACGCGGGCGTTGCCATCGCGGTCGTCATGCCGAGAAGCGCAGCAAACAACAGTTTTTTCATAATTCTTTTCCTTGAAATAAGGGCCGCCGGCCAAGGCCGCGGGCGCTTGTTTAGCGCCTTGAAGCTATATCCCCCACCGTTCGCCTTGGCAATGGGTTTGATAATTCGGACGGAATGCCTATATATACCCGCATTCAACTCACAAAGACCCATTCCATGCTGTCCCTGCTTGCCCGCCGGATTTTCGGCACCGCCAACGAGCGCACCCTCAAATCCTTCCGTCCGCTGGTGGAACGTGTAGGCGCTTTCGAAGCCGATATCAGCGCGCTTTCCGATGACGCGCTGAAAGCCCAGACCCAGAAACTGCGCGAAAAACTGGCGAACGGGGCCACGCTCGACGACATTCTGCCCGAAGCCTTCGCCACGGTGCGCGAAGCAGGCAAGCGCGTGCTCGGCATGCGTCATTTCGATGTACAGCTCATCGGCGGCATGGTGCTGCACAAGGGCATGATCTCGGAAATGCGAACCGGCGAAGGCAAAACGCTGGTCGCCACCCTGCCCGCTTATCTGAATGCCCTCGAAGGCAAAGGCGTGCACGTGGTGACAGTGAACGACTACCTTGCCAAGCGCGACTCGGAATGGATGGGCGGCATCCACCGCTTCCTCGGCCTCTCCGTCGGCTGCATCCTGCACGGGCTGGAAGATTATGAGCGCCGTGAAGCCTATGGCTGCGACATCACTTACGCCACCAACAATGAACTCGGCTTCGACTATCTGCGCGATAACATGAAATATTCGCGCGGCGCCATGGTGCAGCGCCCCTTCAATTTCGCGATCGTTGACGAAGTGGACTCCATCCTGGTCGACGAAGCGCGCACGCCGCTCATCATTTCCGGCCCGACGGAGGATAATTCCGAGCTTTATAAAACCATTGACCGCTACCTTCCGCGCCTCGAAACCGGCGAGTACGAGAAGGATGAGAAATCCCGCACCGTCACCCTGACTGACGCCGGCGTACAACGGATGGAGGACATGCTCTCCGCCGACGGTTTGCTGGAAAAAGGCACTGGGCTTTACGATATCAGCAACGTCTCGCTGGTGCATCACGTGCAGCAATCGCTTCGCGCCTATCATCTCTTTACCCGCGACGTGGATTACATCGTCAAGGACGACAAGGTCATCATCATCGATGAGTTCACCGGCCGCATGATGGAGGGACGGCGCTATTCCGAAGGCCTGCACCAGGCGCTGGAAGCAAAGGAACGCGTGTCTATCCAGAACGAGAACCAGACGCTCGCGTCGATCACCTTCCAGAATTATTTCCGCCTCTACCCGAAGCTCTCCGGCATGACCGGCACGGCGATGACCGAGGCCACCGAATTCCGCGACATCTACAAGCTGGAAGTCGTTGAGATCCCCACCAACGTGCCCGTGGCACGCAAAGATGCGGACGATGAAGTCTACCGCACCGCCGGCGAGAAGCACAAAGCCATCATCAAGCTGGTGCATGAATGCCATGAGCGCGGCCAGCCGGTGCTGGTCGGCACGACCTCGATCGAGAAGTCGGAAATGCTGGCGGCAGAGCTCAAGAAAGCGAAGATTCCCCATCAGGTGCTGAATGCGCGCTACCATGAGAAGGAAGCCTATATCATTGCCCAGGCGGGCCGGTTCGGCGCAGTCACTATCGCTACCAACATGGCGGGCCGCGGCACGGACATCATGCTCGGCGGCAACCCTGACATGCTGATCAAGGAAAAAACCGGCGGCATGGAAGACGGCGTCGAGAAAAACGCGCTCAAGGCAAAAATCCAGGCCGAGGTGGAAGAGGCCAAGAGAAAAGTCATCGAAGCGGGCGGCCTTTACGTCATCGGCACGGAACGCCACGAATCCCGCCGCATCGACAACCAGCTGCGCGGCCGCTCTGGCCGTCAGGGCGATCCTGGAGCTTCCAAATTCTTCCTCTCGCTTGAGGACGACCTCATGCGCATCTTCGGCTCCGAGCGCATGGACACGCTGCTGCGCCGCCTAGGCCTCAAGGAAGATGAAGCCATCTTCCATCCCTGGATGAACAAGGCGCTCGAAAAAGCCCAGAGCAAGGTGGAAGCGCGCAACTACGACATCCGCAAGAACCTGCTCAAATTCGACGACGTGATGAACGATCAGCGCAAGGTGATCTTCGAACAGCGCCTGGAGCTGATGGATGCAGAGAATGTTTCCGACACCATCGCGGAGATGGATGCGGAACTACGCGGCGTGCTGGTCTCCTCCTGCATTCCAGAAAAATCCTATCCCGAGCAATGGGACACCGAACGGCTGGAAAAGGAGATTTTCCGCATTTACGGCTTGCATCTTCCCGCCGCCGAATGGGCGAAGGAGGAAGGCATTGCCGATCTGGAAATCACTGGCCGCATCCAGCAAGCCACGGACACGCTCTTCCGGGAAAAGAAAGACCGTTACGGCGAGGAGCTCATGCAGGCTGCCGAAAAGCGGGTGCTGCTGCAAACTCTTGACCAGCTGTGGAAAGACCACCTGCTCTCGCTCGACCACCTGCGCCAGGGCATTTCCCTGCGCGCCTATGGCCAGCGCGACCCGCTGAACGAATATAAGCAGGAAGCCTTCCAACTTTTCGAACAGATGCTGCTGCAATTGCGCGAATGGACGGTGCAGCGCCTGGCGCATCTGGAAATCCATGTGGAGCTCCCGGAAGAACTGGCGCTGGAAAATGCGCCGGAACAGGAAATGCATGAAACGCGTCTCGACCCTGCATTCGCCCCCGAGCAGGCGGAACCACGGGAAACGATCGTGGTGCCGCTGCGCAGCCATGTGGAGCCCGAAAACCGCGACCCGCGCGATCCCACTAGCTGGGGCAAGGTTGGCCGCAACGAGCCTTGCCCATGCGGCTCAGGCAAGAAATTCAAACATTGTCACGGAGAGCTGGAGTAAGCTTGCAAGCAACTGTATCCTTAACAAAAGTTGCCTGGAATTGCTTAATATATGCCCATTCTTTTTCTCAGATTCCTGCTTGCCTAGTTTCTCAGAATACTGTTTAAGCAGAGAAAATAGGCGACATATGCGCTAGGCGCATATCCAAGACTGGCAACAGGGATTCTCCAGAATGGATTGGGACAAACTCCGCATCTTTTACGCGGTCGCGCAGGCAGGCAGCTTCACCAAGGCCGGTGAAAACCTGAACCTGAGCCAGTCCGCCGTCAGCCGCCAGGTGAGCGCGCTTGAAGAATCGCTCTCCGTGCCACTGTTTCATCGCCATGCGCGCGGGCTGATTCCCACCGAGCAGGGCGACATTCTCTACCGCACGGTGATGGACGTGTTCTCCAAGCTCACCGCCGCCGAGAACGCGATCGCCGACAGCAAGGACCGCCCGAAAGGACCGCTCAAGATCACGGCGCCGGTGGCGCTCGGCACCACCTGGCTCGTGCCGCGCCTGCCAGAATTTATGGAAATGTATCCCGACATCACCGTGTCGCTGGTAGTGGACGACCGCGAGCTTGACCTCGCCATGCGCGAGGCCGACGTGGCGATCCGCCTCTTCCCTTCCAAGCAACCGGACCTCATCCAGCGCCATCTGATGACCGTGCATAACGGCATCTATGCCTCAAACGATTATCTGCGCCGCTACGGCATTCCCGCAGACGCCTCCGAGCTCGACCGCCACAAGCTCATCATCTACGGGGAAGATGTGCGCCAGCCTTTCGCCAACATCAACTGGCTGCTGAAAATCGGCGCCGGCCCGAACAGCGACCGCAAGGCAATTCTGCGGGTCAACAACCTGCCGGGCATGCTGACCGCCGTGACCAGCGGCATAGGCGTCGCCTCGCTGCCTGATTACATGGCGCAGGGGCTTTCCGGCGTCACGCGCATTCTGAACGACCTGAACGGGCCCGTGGCCGAAACGCATCTGGTGTATACGACGGAAATGCGCAACTCAAAGCGCATCAAGGTGTTCCGGGACTTCCTGGTGCGCAAGATCGCGGAGAGCCGGTTCTAAATTGAAAGCTTCACCGGGCGGCGATCCTGATCGATCGCCACGAAGACAAATACGCCCTCGGTCACTTTTTCTTTATCGCCGCCGCTCTTGCGCTCAACATAAGCGTCAACTTTCACCGTCAGGCTGGTGCTGCCGATCTTTACCGTTTCGGCAAAGCATTCCAGGCAGTCGCCAATAAACACCGGCTTATGAAACACCATCTTGTCCACCGCCACCGTCACCACGCGGTTGCGCGCCACTTTCTTGGCGTAGGTGCCGCCGGCAAGATCCATCATGCTCAGGATCCATCCGCCGAACACGTCGCCGTCGGCGTTGCCGTCTTTGGGCATGGCGATGATTTTGATGATCGGTTCCATTGATGCTCCGCTGATATTTATGGAAATATTTTGTTAGGAATTACGTGCCATGTCCGTGATGGACATCCGGCAGAAAGTCACGGAGAGCCGCAATTTTCATGGAGATTTTTCTACTATGAAAATCATTACACAAAGGTTACAGCCATGCGTGATTAGCATGTTGCCCCTGTAGGAATCACCGTTGTGCGCATGGCTGGAGGCAGTAAGATGCGCTCACTTGATGTTCACTTCGTGAGCATCTCGATTGAGGTGCAACGCCTCAATCATCTTTACGTTCTAGATCCTGCATCTCCTAGACGTGAAGCCTCCCTGTTATGATTTTAAGCCCGCCGCAAGGCGGGCTTTTTTTTGCCTATCTTCCCTCAAGGGATCGTCAAAAGAAGCTCACCGGATATAAAAAACCTATAAAAAAACGAACCCGCCTGTCAATCAGCCCGTGCATTAACGATGCATCAAAATGCAACAGTCTTGAAAAACGAATTGCTTAGGCGGCTTTCGCTTGCAGGCTCGAGCAGGCTTCACGCATGCGCTCGCAGGCTTTCTGGAGCAGCGCTTCCGACGTGGCGTAGGAAATGCGGAAATGCGGATCGAGCCCGAACGCCGACCCCTGCACCGCCGCCACCAGCGCCGTATCGAGCAACCATGCCACCACGTCGTCGCTGGATTTAAGCACCTGTCCGGAAGCCGTCGTGCGGCCAATCAGCCCGCCGCAATCGGGATAGAGATAGAATGCCCCTTCCGGCTTCGCGCAGGAGATGCCGGGAATCTCGTTCAACGCCTTCACCACCATGTCGCGCCGCTTCTGGAACGCAGCAACCCATTCCTTGAGAAAGGCCTGGGTGCCGTTCAGCGCCTCCACCGAGGCTGCCTGACTGATTGAGCAGGGATTGGAGGTGCTTTGCGACTGAATGTCGGTGATCGCCTTGATAAGGTTCTTATCGCCCGCCGCATAGCCGATGCGCCAGCCAGTCATGGCATAGGCCTTAGACACGCCGTTGATGGTGAGCGTGCGCTCGTAAAGCTTGGGCTCGACCTGCGCGATGGTGGCGAATTCGAGCCCGTCGTAAATCAGGTGCTCGTAGATGTCGTCGGTCATGATGTGCACGTGGCTGTGCTTGAGCAGCACCTCGGCCAGCGCCTTCAGCTCCTTCGCCGTATAGGCCGCGCCCGTCGGGTTGGAGGGCGAGTTCAGGATCAGCCATTTGGTCTTTTTCGTGATCGCCTTCTCGAGATCGGCAGGCTGAAGCTTGAATCCGTTTTTCTCCGGGCAGGCAACAATCACCGGCACGCCTTCGGCGAGAATCGCCATATCGGGATAAGACACCCAATACGGCGCGGGAATGATAACCTCGTCGCCGGGGTTGAGACTCGCCATCAGCGCGTTGTAGATCACTTGCTTTGCGCCCGTGCCCACCACGATCTGGGCGGGAGTGTAATCCAGTCCGTTCTCCCGTTTGAACTTGGCTGCAACCGCCTTTTTCAGCTCTGGCGTGCCGCCGACCGCCGTATATTTGGTATCGCCACGCTTGATCGCTGCGATGGCCGCTTCCTTGACGTTTTCCGGAGTATCGAAATCCGGCTCGCCCGCGCCCAGGCCGATGACGTCCTTGCCCGCCGCCTTCAGCTCCATAGCCTTGGTGGAAACGGCGATCGTGGGCGAGGGTTTGATGCGGGTAAGGCGGGTGGCGATCATAACGGTCCTAAGGTTTGGGGGCGGGCTTCGGCGATTCGGAATCGCGCGAAATATCTAGCACCAGGAGCGTTCCGGGGGCAAGGATGGAGCGCAGTTTCTCCCCCTCGCCGCTCTCATGGCGGGGTTGCACGAATTCCGGGGGAACCACAAGGGTGCGCGCGCCGCCAGGCCGCAGCCCCACCACGCCCAGCTCCAACCCTAGCGGCAGCGTGTTTTTGCCCGGCTGCACGTCGAGCGCTCCCTCACCCAGCTTTTCGCCCTTGCCGCCCCACGCTTTATAGCGGATATGCGCCTTCCCGCCGCAAGGCAGAGGGTCGCCAGTTCCTTTGGCGCGGCTGAATACTTTCAAGTCCATCCCAGCATCAGGCAGGGGGTCGCGTACAGATTGGAGGTGGATTTCCGCCGTCAGCCTCCTGCCGCCTTTGCGAAGAACGTCTTCAGGCAGCGGGGATTTGCCTTCCTTGTCGCGGATCTTTTCCGGAGAGAAGAACACCTTGCGCAGCCCTCCCGCCTTCATGCCGGGCAACCCCTCCGCAAGGAAGGACGCGGCATCGGCCGCGCCAAGGCGAAGCGTCTGCTCATGCTCGCCTTTTTCAGGAAAAAGCACCTGACCGTTCTCGCCAAGAATACGGTAGGCGATGTCCACTTCCTGGCCGCAAGCGACAGGAGAACCGCTGCCGGTTTTCACGTCCTTGGGCATCACGCCCTGCGCGCGTATCTTATCCACCACGCGATAGCCGAAAATGGACACCTCATCGAGTTCGGTCATCTCAAAAGGTTTCAGGACAGCAACTTCCTCGCCCTGGGCCTGCTTGTCCGAGTTGTCACCGGGCAGGACACGCTGACGGGAATCGGAAGAGAAATACGGCCCCACGAACACATATAGAATAAAACAAAAAATCAGCAGCTTGATAAGCCCATTGGGCTGGAGCCACTCAACAGCGCCGAGATCGCGTTCTTCTTCCTCTTCAGGGGGGCGGGATTTGCGGAACAGTCCCATAGCTTCCTTTCATTGTTCCCTGCTTCGCTTTGCTCCGCAATGGAACGCCGCGCGCGTGCTGAC
>JAFLCR010000026.1 GCA_017302755.1 Alphaproteobacteria bacterium | reverse complement strand
TCCGCGATGCGGAGGTCATTGCTGCCGCCGACGAGGCGGGCATTGCCATGCTCTTCACCGGCATGCGGCACTTCCGCCATTAATCTACCACCGGGCGTAGCGTGAGCGCATTCTGAGAATTTCGCGCAGCGTCGGACCCTGGGTGTTGAAGGTTTCCAATTCCTTGCTGGCCATCTGCGTGGCTTTCATGTGGGCGGCGTGGTCTTTGGTTTTGATCGCGGTGCCAATGACTTCGCCGTCAGGGCCGAAAGGCGTATGCCGCAGCATGCCCGTCAAATGTCGCTGCACGACCACGGCGTCTGCGCCAACGCGCGCCGCTTCCAGCTTGAGGCGTGAGATATATTCCTCGTCGCCGTTGCGGTAATTGCCGGTAATTCGGACTGTACCAAGAACAGTATAGCCTTCATTGGGAAAAGCATCGAGCACTTTGATGGCATTGCTGCGCTGGGAGGCGGAGGAGTCCGGTTCCTCCTGCGTTACTCCAGGCGCAGGCGTGAAGCTGGCCTGGACATAGTCTCCGGCGCAGGAGGCAAGCAACAGCAATGCGATGCAGCAAATAAAGCGCATAACCCCTCGCAGGTTCGGGTCAGCGTCGTTTGTTTGAGGATATGAAGCATACGCCGCAACGCAGCATTCGTAAACCCTTCAAGCCATGAAAGGGTGTCAAGGCTGCCTTGCGCTCAGCCAGCCACGGCTTTCTGGGCCTTAGGCTTGGCGGCCAGTGCCTGAAGCCCATGCTCCGCGCGCTCCCTCGCCTCATGCGGAATGGGCACGCCGGCCAGGAATTTTTCGGCTTCAAGCGCCGCCATGCAGCCCGTGCCGGCGGCGGTCACCGCCTGGCGGAACACCTTGTCCTGCACGTCGCCGCAGGCAAAGACGCCCTCGACATTCGTCACCGTGCTGCCGGGAAGGGCGATGATGTAACCTTCCGCGTCCATTGTCACCTGGCCCTGAAACAGGGAGGTGTTGGGGCTGTGACCGATGGCCACGAACAGCCCGTCAGTCTTATGGTCTGTCACGGCGCCGGTTTTCACGTTCTTAAGCTTAAGGCCTGTGACCGAAAGCGGGTTTTCATCGCCGACCACTTCCTCAATCACGCTGTCCCAGATGACCTTGATCTTCGGGTTGGCAAACATGCGGTCTTGCCCGATTTTCTCCGCCTTCAGCGAATCGCGGCGGTGGATGAGTGTTACCGAATTGGCGAAATTGGTAAGGTAGATGGCTTCCTCAACCGCCGTGTTGCCGCCGCCGACAATGGCGACGTCCTTGCCGCGGAAGAAAAATCCGTCGCAAGTTGCGCAGGCGGAAACGCCGAAACCCTGGAATTTCTTTTCGCTTTCAATGCCCAGCCATTTGGCCTGGGCGCCGGTGGCAATGATGAGCGTGTCGCCGGTGTAGGTGTCGCCCGACTCGCCCGTGGCCACGAAGGGCCGCTTCGAGAGGTCAACCTTGGCGATGTGATCGTCGATGATCTGCGTGCCGACGTGTTTTGCCTGACCTTCCATCTGTTCCATGAGCCACGGCCCCTGGATCGCTTCGGCGAAGCCAGGATAATTTTCCACATCCGTGGTCACGGTGAGCTGCCCGCCGGGCTGCATGCCGCGCACCAGCATGGGCTTCAGGTTGGCGCGCGCGGCGTAAATGGCGGCGGTGTATCCGGCAGGGCCGGAGCCAATGATCAGGACTTTGGAATGGTGAGCAGTCATGCAGCTACTGGAAATAAAGTGAATTTCCACCGCCCCCGGCATAGGGGGGCGGTGGGCTCTCGGAATCAAACGATTACAGGTTGGCGGCCTTCTTTTTGAGGTACGTCGCCACGCCTTCGGCGTTGGGCTTCATGCCTTCCTGGCCCTTGTTCCAGCCGGCGGGGCAGACTTCGCCATGCTCTTCGTGGAAGATGAGAGCGTCAACCATGCGGATGGCTTCGTCGATGTTGCGGCCCAGCGGCAGGTCGTTGATGACCTGGTGGCGGATGGTGAAGTTCTTGTCGATCAGGAAGGTGCCGCGGAAAGCGATGGAGTCATTAAGCAGCACGTCGTAATCGCGCGAGATCGACTTCGTGATGTCGGCGACCATGGGAAATTTCACTTGGCCGATGCCGCCCTTGTCGACAGGGGTGTTCTTCCATGCCAGGTGGGTGAAGTGCGAATCGACGGAAACGCCGATCACTTCCGCGCCGCGCGATTTGAACTCATCATAACGGTTGTTAAAAGCGATGATTTCGGAGGGGCAGACGAAGGTAAAGTCGAGCGGCCAGAAGAAGATGACACCCATCTTGCCCTTGAGCGCGGATTTCAGGTTGAATTTGTCATTGAAGCTGTTGTCGCCCATGACGGCGGTGGCGGTGAAGTCAGGGGCGGTTTTGCCGACTAATACGGACATGGCTACTCTCCTCAAAGTAAGTGGAAATGATGAAATTTAGAATCATTCTAAATTAATCACCGAAGGCTGTCAACCTATATAATTCGTCTCTGCCTCTTCGCCAAGGGGCGGGAAAAAATCATTTCTCAATGCCCATGCGGGCCTTGATTTCTCCCGCCACCATTGCGGCGTCTGCGAGCGGTTGATAAATCCACTCCTCGTAGGTACCCGAAAGCGGCCTGGCGCAGCCCAGGGCGTAAAGCCGCTGGTGCATGGCCTGGTGCTTGAGTGCGGCGATGCTGGGTGTGGAGAAAATATATACCGGTTTCCCCGTGGTCGCCGCCTCGGAGGTCATGGACATCGAATCCCCAGTCACGATGATGGCATCCGCCAGCCCCAGGATGCCCGGGTAAGGGTTGGGCCTATCCGGCGCATATTCGTAAAAATAATAGGGCGCGGTGAAGTTTTCTTTCAGCGCTTTGATGGTGGAGTTCGGCGTTCTGCGGCTGGTCGTCACCATCAGCGATCCGTTCCGGCTTTCCGCCATCCGGGAGGCTTTGCGCGCCAGGTCGGCAATGTCATCTTCAGAAAATTTTCCGCCCTTGCTGTTGCCGCCGATAAGCATGGCGATGCGGGGGTGGGGAAGATGCGCCACTTCGCTTTTCCAGTGTTCTGACTCCCTGGCCAACACGTCCTGCGTGATGTGGTTGGGCGCGCCGATGCTGACGATGATGTTATGGCCCGGCTTCGGCTTATCGTGCTGCGGAACCACGATGAGATCGTAATTCCCCGCCGGCCAGCCGGGGTGCATGCATTGCACGATGAAGGTGTTGCCGTGGTTCTGTTTTTTGATCCAATGCGCTACCGAGCCGGTACGTCGTCCGGCTGCGATCACGATATCCGGCCAGGGCGGATCCAGTGGCGAGGAAGCCTTATGGTCACGGATGGCTGCGAAATCGCCCAGCAAAAAATTCGGCAGGTATTTGAAGGTCGTATAAACAAGATTCTTGCGTTCATAGCCATAACCTAGAGCGTCGCCGATGCCGATGCACTGGTTGACGTTGCCCGGGCGATCGTCGCAAAGGAGCCAGACAAGAGGCACTAGGTGGCCTTGAAAACGACGTCGATGATTTCGTAGGAACGCACGCCTCTGGGGGTGGTGACCTCCACGGAGTCACCTTTTTTCTTGCCGATAAGGCCACGCGCAATGGGAGCGGTAATCGAAATGCGCCCGATAGTGATGTCGGCCTCGTATTCGCCGACGATCTGATAAGTGGACTCGTCATCGGTTTCCTCGTCCACCACGGTAACGTGGGCGCCGAATTTGACGATAGTGCCTGAGAGCATGGCGATGTCGATCACCTCGGCGCGGGAGATCTTGTCCTCCAACTCCTGGATGCGCCCTTCGTTGAAACTCTGCTTTTCCTTGGCGGCGTGATATTCGGCGTTCTCCGACAGGTCACCGTGCGCGCGCGCCTCCGCGATTGCCTGGATGATGGCCGGGCGCTCGACGGTCTTTCGGTGCTTAAGCTCCTCTTCCATTTTCTGGAAGCCACTGGCGGTGATGGGGAATTTTTCCATCGTCATACTCACGTGATTCGCAGTGAAAGCAGAGACTATAACCCGCGTGCCTGAGGCGGGCAATCACGAATAAGCGTAAGCGCGGTCAAGCGAAATAACTTTGCAGAGGCCGTACTTCCAACCCCTTGCCCTTGCGGGCGGCGATTGCTTCCACGATGGCCCGCGCGCCGGAAATGGTGGTGCTGTAGGGAATCTTGCCGAGCAGCGCCGTGCGGCGGATCGAGAAGCTATCTGAAATCGACTGCGAGCCTTCCGTGGTGTTGAAGACCAGCACGATCCTGCCGTCCTTCATCATGTCCACGATATGCGGGCGGCCTTCGCGCACCTTGTTGATGGGGGTGACGGTCACTCCCTTGCCCTGCAGGAAGCTGGCCGTGCCGCGCGTGGCGACTACGTTGAATCCCATATCGGTCAGCTTCCTGGCAATGCCGAGGGCAACATCCTTGTCACCGTCCTTCACCGAGAGGAAGACGTTGCCCGACTCAGGCAGGGTCGAGCCTGCGCCTAGATGGCCCTTGGCGAAGCTGGAGCCAAAATCGAAATCGAGCCCCATTGCCTCGCCGGTGGATTTCATTTCCGGTCCGAGAATGATGTCCACGCCCGGGAAGCGCGCAAAGGGGAACACGGATTCCTTCACTGCCATATGCTTGAATTTCTTTTCCTTGAGCGTGAAGCTCGCGAGCTTCTCACCCGCCATGAGGCGCGAGGCAATCTTGGCCACGGGAATGCCTATGGTCTTGGCCACGAAAGGCACGGTGCGGCTGGCGCGGGGGTTTACTTCAAGAATATAGATCTCGCCGTCCTTGACCGCGAATTGCACGTTCATGAGCCCGACGACATTCAAAGCCTTGGCCAGCTTCACTGCCTGATTCTTGAGTTCGGCGACAATCTTCTCCGGCAGGGAGTAGGGAGGCAGTGTGCAGGCGGAATCTCCGGAATGGATGCCCGCTTCCTCGATATGCTCCATCACCCCGGCGACAAACACATCCTGCCCGTCGGCGAGCGCGTCCACATCCACTTCGGTGGCGTTCTGGAGGTAAGAATCGAGCAGCAGCGGCCCTCCTTCGAAGAAATGGCGGTTGCGTTCAAGGTAGGATTTAAGCTGTGCAGGCTCATGCACGATTTCCATGGCTCGCCCGCCGAGCACGTAGGAGGGGCGTACCACCAGCGGAAAGCCGATGCGCTCCGCCGCGTCGAGCGTTTCCGTCTCGTCATGGGCGATGGCGTTGGAGGGCTGCTGCAGCTCGAGTTCATCCAGCAGCGCCTTGAAGCGTTCGCGATCTTCCGCGAGGTCGATGGCGTCCGGCGAAGTGCCGATGATGGGAATTTCCTGCGCTTCGAGGTATTGTGCCAGTTTCAGCGGCGTTTGCCCTCCGAACTGCACGATCACGCCCACCAGCTCGCCGTTTTCCTGTTCCTTGCGCAGGATGGCGAGCACGTCTTCCGGTGTCAGCGGCTCGAAATAAAGGCGGTCGGAGGTGTCGTAATCGGTCGACACGGTTTCCGGGTTGCAGTTGATCATGATCGTTTCGAACCCGGCTTCCTTCAGCGCATAAGAAGCATGCACGCAGCAATAGTCGAACTCGATGCCCTGGCCGATGCGGTTCGGCCCGCCGCCGAGGATAACGATTTTCTTGCGGTTCGAAGGCTCTGCCTCGCACGCGCCGGGCGCATCCGGCTCAGTTTCATAAGCGGAATAGAGATAAGCGGTGGAGGAGGCGAATTCCGCGGCGCAGGTATCCACGCGCTTGAACACCGGCTTCACGCCGAACTCCTGCCGGTAATGCGCAATCTCGCCCACCGTGCGTCCGGAAAGCTTCGCCAGGCGGTGATCGGAAAAGCCCAGCTGCTTGAGCGCCAGCAACCCGTCATGGTTGAGCGGCAGGCCGTCTGTTTTTACGGCGTTTTCCGCTTCGACGATCTTCTGAATCTGCGCCAGGAACCAGGGGTCGTAGGCGGTGATATGCTGGATTTCCTCGAGGTTGATGCCAAGCCTGAACGCTTGGGCAATGGCCAGGATGCGCGTCGGCTTGGGCAGCGACAGCTCGGAGATGATACCTTCGGCGTCATTGATGCTGATTTCGTCCAGGCCACTAAGTCCGGTTTCGAGAGAGCGCAATGCCTTTTGCAGCGATTCGGCGAAATTGCGGCCAATGGCCATGGCTTCGCCGACGGATTTCATGGCCGTGGTGAGCAGCGGCTCGGAGCCGGGGAATTTCTCGAACGCGAAGCGCGGAATCTTGGTGACGACGTAGTCGATCGTCGGCTCGAACGAGGCGGGCGTGGTGCCCGTCACATCGTTCATGATTTCGTCGAGCGTGTAACCGACCGCCAAACGCGCCGCGACCTTGGCGATGGGGAAGCCCGTCGCCTTGGAGGCCAGCGCGGAGCTGCGCGATACGCGGGGGTTCATCTCGATCACGACCATGCGCCCGTTTTTCGGGTTCACGGCGAACTGCACGTTGGAGCCGCCGGTATCCACCCCGATTTCGCGTAAGACCGCGATCGAGGCGTCGCGCATGATCTGGAATTCCTTGTCGGTGAGCGTCAGCGCCGGGGCGACGGTGATCGAATCGCCGGTATGGACGCCCATCGGGTCAATGTTCTCAATCGAGCACACGATGATGCAGTTGTCGGCGCGGTCGCGCACCACCTCCATCTCGTATTCTTTCCAGCCAAGCAGCGATTCGTCGATCAACACTTCGGTGGTGGGGGAAGCATCGAGGCCGCTCTTCACGATCTCCTCGAATTCCTCGCGGTTATAGGCAATGCCGCCGCCGGAGCCGCCCAGCGTGAAGGAGGGACGGATGATGGCGGGCAGGCCGGTCTTCTCCAGAATCGCCCGCGCTTCATCAAGCGTATGTGCGATGCCGCTGCGCGCGACTTCGAGCCCGATTTTCGCCATCGCCTCATTAAAGAGCTGGCGGTTCTCCGCCTTGTTGATGGAATCGAGCTTCGCACCGATCAGCTTCACGCCGAACTTATCCAGTGTGCCGTTCTCGGCGAGGGCCTTGGCGGTGTTGAGCGCCGTCTGCCCGCCCATCGTGGGCAGCAGGGCGTCGGGCTTTTCCTTCTCGATGATCTTGGCCACGCATTCGGGTGTGATCGGCTCGATATAGGTCGCATGCGCCAGCTCCGGATCGGTCATGATCGTCGCGGGATTGGAATTCACCAGGATGACTCGGTAACCCTCTTCCTTCAGCGTCTTGCACGCCTGGGTGCCGGAATAATCGAACTCGCAGGCCTGACCGATGATGATCGGGCCGGCGCCGATAATGAGGATGGATTGGATGTCGGTGCGCTTAGGCATGGCTACGCTGCTTTCCGCTTGGACTGTTCCACCAGCGTGAAGAATTTCTCAAACAAATACGCTGAATCTTGCGGCCCCGGCGATGCTTCGGGGTGATATTGCACCGAAAATACGGGGTGCCCTTCCACACGCAGTCCTTCCGAGGTGTGGTCGAACAGCGATTCGTGCGTATGCTTCACGCCTTTCGGCAGGCTTTTGATCTCCACCGCGAAACCGTGATTCTGCGAGGTGATCTCCACCTTGCCGGTTTCCAGATCCTTCACCGGATGGTTGGCGCCGCGATGGCCCTGCGGCAGTTTCACCGTCTTCGCGCCGAGCGTCAGCGCCAGCAATTGATGCCCCAAGCAGATGCCGAAAATCGGCAGGCTGGAATCCACCAGCTTCTTCAAAATCGGCACCGCATACTGCCCCGTCGCCGCCGGGTCGCCGGGGCCGTTGGAGAGGAAGATGCCGTCGGGCTTATGCTCCAGAATCTTTTCCGCCGGGTAGTCGCACGGCACGACCGTCACCTTGAACCCCGCCGCGGCTAGCGAGCGCAGGATGTTCAGCTTCGCGCCGTAATCGATGGCAACTACGTGATAGCTGGGCTTCTTCTGCTCGCCGTAACCGCTGCCGAGCGCCCAGCGCGTCTGGCTCCATTCGTAAGGTTTCTTGCACGTCACCTGCCTGGCGAGGTCGAGCCCTTCCATCGAGGGATGCGCCTTGGCCTTGGCGGCGAGTGCCTTGATGTCCAGTTTCCCGCCGTGCTGGATCACGGCATTCTGCGCGCCCTTTTCACGGATATGACGGGTGAGGCGGCGCGTATCCACGCCGCAAATGCCGGTAAGCCCCTGGCGCACCAGCCACGTGCCGAGCGTTTCCTCGGAGCGGAAATTGGAGGGCAAGGTGGGTTTTTCGCGTAAGACCAGGCCGGTGGCGGCGGGTTTGGCGGCTTCCATATCCTCGGCGTTACAGCCGACATTGCCGATATGGGGGAAGGTGAAGGTAATGATCTGCCCGGCATAGGAAAGGTCGGTCAACACCTCCTGATAGCCGCTCATTCCCGTATTAAAACAGATTTCGCCGGCGGTAACGCCGGTTGCGCCAATGCCTTGGCCGTAAAATACCGTGCCGTCGGCTAAAACCAGGACGGCGTTTTTCTCATTCGTGACAGTCACGGGGTTATTCCACGCTCGGAATTTTGCGAAAACTAAGCGAAGCAGGGAGCGGGGTCAACCCCCAATTAAGGTTTTTTCGGCGCAGGCGTGAAAGAGTCGTAAGGTTTGGCGATGGCGAGCGCCTTTTTTTCGCAGTCTTCATGTTGAGTCACGAGCTTGTCCGGCCCGAACTCGGAAAACACATCGGACTCCTTCACCATCGTCTCCAATTCCTTGGAAAGTTTTTCGAAGCTTCCCTCGGGCATCAATTTCTCGGCAATGACGTACACGTCCTGCGTATCTTCCGGTAGTTTCGAGTCTCCTCCGCCGAGTCTAGCCAGCGCGTCGATCTGAAAAGCGCAGAAGGTAAGCGCCACGGCGCGTGCCGGCGCATCGGCAATGGGGATGCGGCTTTTATCGGTCACGCTACCCACTGGCATGTCTTGAGTGATACCTTCCGCATGGGCGGTGGCGGCAAGCAGGAACGGGAGGATGAAAAGCAGCCGCATAAAAAACCCCTAGAACATGGCATTGATAAACATGTGAACATCCTGAGCCGTAAAATAAATGAGGCCAAGGAGAATGCCGAACATGGCGGCGCCGAACACGGGCGGCAGCTCGTCGAGCAGCAGCAGCTTCACGCCGCAGTAGCGCTGCGCCAGCCAGGCTTCCATCTGTGGCCTGGGCCAGAAACGCCAGAGGTGGTCGATCAGCAGATACCAATACGCCCACATCCAGATATTGATGCCTTCGGCCTCTGCCTCGGCCAGTTCCTTGGCGTTCTGTTCATAGATTTTCTTTAATTCCGGCGGCATGTTGCTGGTGTTGATCTGCTCAGGCGAAACGGGGGGCTTGCCTCCGCTGATGATCCATTGCATCAGCCCTTCCAGCAATATCCCGACCAGGCAGGCCAGGATCATGCCCACCACGGCGTCGATCAGCACCCGGTGCGAAAGCTCCGCCGGCCTGCCGGAGAGGTAGATTTCCGAAGACCATTTCGCTAGCGGCACGACCGCGATCAACAGCAGAATCAGGCCGGGCGCGCCCGCCAGGCTGTATGCGAGCTGGATCGCGGGAAAAGCCACCACCGCGCCCCACTGGCCGCGCATGGCGTCATAGCCGCCCATGCCGCCCAGCGTCGCCGCGTGAAAGGCGAGTTTAAATCGTGGATCCCTGCTGTTGCTTTCCTCGAGCGTGCGCGCGATCTCCACCTTGCGCAGATTCACTTCCTTCAAGGCAGCGCTTTCGGTTTTGCCGATGGTAATTTTCTCTTTCGCGTCAGAATATTGTTTTTTGCACTCGGCAATGAAAGCTCCAAACCCTCCGAACATCTCGGCGAGCGTTAATTTGGCGATGATGGCCCCGCATACCACGGACACGGTTTCATACGTGCCGATCGCCGCATAATAGAGCGGGGTGCCATACACCGCGCTCATGATGGGGTTCATGACATGGCCGATGGTCAGGATCACCACAAAGGACACGAACACCTTTATCAAAGTCGATGAGGTGTTGTACTTTCCGTAAAGCTCGCGCACTTTTGTCTGCATGGTGCCACGCTAACGTGACTTTGGTTAACAAAGCCTATATACTGCGCCCATGCGCTTCCCTGCCTCCTTCATCGAACAATTGAAAAACCGCCTTAGCGTGTCCGACGTGATCGGCAAGCGGCTGAGCCTGCGCAAGGCGGGGCGGGAGTTTCAGGCGCTCTGCCCGTTCCACGGCGAGAAGACGCCTTCGTTCTACATCAACGACGAGAAAGGGTTTTATCATTGCTTCGGCTGCGGCGCGCATGGTGATCAGATTCGCTTTCTCACCGAGTTGGAAAAGCTCGATTACCCGGAGGCCATAAAACGGCTTGCTGAAGAGGCGGGCATTCCCCTGCCGAAGATCGAAACCTCCGCCCGCGAAGCGGCGCGGGAGCAGAAGGCACAGTCGCTCTACACGATCATGGAAGAAGCCTGCGCCTGGTTCCAGAAGCAGCTTTACGCCACTCCCGGCCAGGCGGCGCAGCGTTACCTTGCCGAGCGCGGCACGTCGGAGGCGATGGTGGCCGAATTCCGCCTCGGCTACGCGCCGGACAGCCGCGAGGCGCTCAAGCAGCATTTCCTGAAAAAAGGCGTTGGCGAGGATGTGCTCGTCGAAGCGGGCTTGCTCATCCGCCCGGAGGGCCGCCCTTGCTACGACCGTTTTCGCGGCCGCCTCATCTTTCCCATTCTTGATGCGCGCGGCCGGGTGATTGCCTTCGGCGGCCGTATTCTGGGCAAGGCGGAGCCGAATATTCCGAAATACCTGAACTCTCCTGAGACGCCGCTGTTTCATAAAGGCGAAGTGCTGTTCGGCCTTTCCGCAAGCCGTGCCGCGGCGGCGAAGAGCGGCCAGTTGATCGTGTGCGAAGGGTACATGGATGTGATTGCGTTGCACCAGGCGGGCATGGCGCAGGCCGTGGCGCCACTCGGCACGGCGCTTACCGAATCACATTTGCAGCTGATGTGGAAACTCGTTCCCGAGCCGCTGCTTTGTCTCGACGGCGACGCCGCCGGCCAGCGCGCCATGCAGCGCGCCGCCAGGCTGGCCCTGGCGATGCCCGCGCTCGCTCCCGGCAAGAGCATTCGTTTCATGGTGTTGCCGGAAGGGGATGACCCCGATTCCCTGGTGAAGCGCAAAGGGCCGGAGGCGATCCAGGCGCTATGCCTTGCCGCCAAAGACCTTTCGGACGTGTTGTGGGATATGGCGTTGCCCCCTGCTTCCTGGCAGAGCCCGGAGGCGGTCGCGGCGTTTGAGGCGCGTCACAAGGCGCTGATAGAGGAAATCAAGCACCCCGGTCTTAAAAAGCATTACCAGCGTTTTTTCGACAAGCGCCTCTGGGAGCTTGGCCGGGCACAGCCTCAGAAGAAACAGCGCACGGCCACCCGCCTTGCTCCCGGTAAGCTCAGGCAGAACGCCGATGTTTCCGCCGAAGACCGGCTGGCTCGCATGCTGCTCGTTTCGGTGATTGAGGAACCTGCGCTGATTCATGAATCCCAGGTCGAGGAGGCGGTGGGCCATGTCTATGTAGGTTCTTCCGAACAGGAGCGCCTTCGTCGCGCCATGTTGGAAATTCTGGGAGCGGAGGAGGTGCCGGACGCGGCGGCTTTCCAGGTGGCCTTGGAGCGTCTTGGGCATGGCGATACGGTTCAATTAATGATGTCTTCCAAAGATATACAGTTTTATTTCGCCGAATGGCGCCTGTTGCCGTACGAGGGCCGCAAAGCCCGTGCCGAAGCGCTCATTGAGGCCTGGCACGACTGTGCCGCCAACCGGGATACGCATTTCTCGAAAGACCTCGCCGTGGACGGCTCTCTGCCTATCGCGGAGGACTCCTGGGAAAGATTTCGTCTTTACGCCTTGCAATTTATGGAAAAAGACCCCAAATAAACACCCAGTTGTCATCAAACATTAACCGTCCGCGGTTACTATTGCCCACTTTTCGCCCGCTTCGAGGATCCTAGAGAATGGTTAAGAAAACGGATAAATCCCAGGCCCCTGCGCCCGCGGAAACCACCGCCGCTGCCTTTCCTCCCGCCAAAATGCAGATCATCAAGAAGCTCCTTACCCGAGGCCGCAGCCGGGGCAAGTTGAGCTATGACGAACTCAATGCGGCCCTGCCGGCCGAGCAGTTCTCGCCGGAGGAGATCGACGCGGTGATGGGCATGATCACCGAGGCACGGATCGCGCTGGTGGAGGATGAGGAAAGCGAAGAAGAAACCGCTGGCGCGGAAGCGCCTGCCGCCGGAGAGCAGGCTGAAGAAGAAGAGGAAGAAGAAGAGGAGTTAGGCCGCACTGACGATCCGGTGCGCATGTACCTGCGCGAGATGGGCGGGGTGGATCTGCTTTCCCGCGAGGGCGAAATCGAGATCGCCAAGCGCATCGAGGAAGGCCGCGAGATGATCATCGCCTCGCTGTGCGAGAGCCCGATGGTGATTCGTGAAATCCTGGCCTGGCGCGACGGCATCGCCGCCGGTGAGCTGTTGCTGCGCGATATTCTTGATCTCGACGCTACCTACGGCGCTGGCCCAGACGCGCCGCCCTTCGAGGAGGACGAATCCCTGAAAGCTGCCCGCGCCGCCGCCGCTGCCGAAGTGAAGGTGGTGGAAAAGAAGAAGAAGGAAGAAGAGGAAAAAGCCGCCAAGAAGAAGGCCAAGGAAGACGAGAAGGCGAAGAAGGCCAAGAAGGAAAAAGAAGAGAAGGAAAAGGCCAAAAAAGCCAAGAAGGCAAAAAAAGCTTCCGGTGACGACGAGGACGAAGACGACCTCGACGACGAAGATTATGTGCCCATGGACGAAGAGGAAGAGGCCGAAGGCGAGGAGGAATCCCAGGAGCCTGAAGAGGACGATCAGGAAGAAGGCAATCTCTCGCTGGCGGCGATGGAGAAAGCGCTGCTTCCTGGCGTGATCGAGCTGCTCGACGGCTTTGCCAAGCCGGCGCAGAAGCTGATCAAGCTGCACGAAAAGCGCTTGAACGCCATGCTCGAGAAAGCAAAGTTCGAGCCAGCTGATGAAAAACAGCAGAAGAAACTCGCCAAGGATTTGGCGGAACTGCTCGCCAAGCTGCGCCTTTCGCCGCTGCGCATCGAGGGCATGACCGAAAAGCTTTATGCGGTGAACAAGCGCCTGATCAGCGTGGAAGGCCAGCTCGTGCGCCTTGCCGAAGGCCGCAAAATTCCGCGCCGCAGCTTTCTCAAAGCCTATATCGGAAACGAGATGGATCCCAACTGGCTAAAATCGGTGGCTAAGCTTACCGAGAAGGGGTGGAAGGAATTCGTCAAGGACGATGCTCAGGAAATCGACCGCCTGCGCGGTGAGGTTGAGAAGATCGCCTATGAAGCCGGAGTGGAAATTTCCGAATTCAAGCGCATCGTCTCCAACGTGCAGCGCGGGGACCGCGATGCCACCATCGCCAAGAAGGAGATGATTGAGGCCAATTTGCGCCTGGTGATTTCGATTGCCAAGAAATACACCAATCGCGGCCTGCAATTCCTCGACCTCATTCAGGAAGGCAATATCGGCCTGATGAAGGCGGTGGATAAGTTCGAATACCGCCGCGGCTACAAATTCTCGACCTACGCCACCTGGTGGATACGTCAGGCGATTACCCGCTCGATCGCTGACCAAGCGCGCACTATCCGCATCCCGGTGCACATGATCGAGACCATCAACAAGATCGTCCGCACCAGCCGCCAGATGCTGCACGAGATCGGCCGCGAGCCGACCCCCGAGGAGCTGGCCGAAAAACTCGCCATGCCGCTCGACAAGGTGCGCAAGGTGCTGAAGATCGCTAAGGAACCTGTCTCGCTCGAAACCCCGATCGGCGACGAGGAGGATTCCCATCTCGGCGACTTCATTGAGGATAAAAATGCCGTGCTGCCGCTCGACGCCGCCATCCAGGCGAATTTGCGCGAAACCACGACCCGCGTTCTGGCGAGCCTTACCCCCCGCGAAGAGCGCGTGCTGCGCATGCGTTTCGGCATCGGCATGAACACCGATCACACGCTGGAGGAAGTGGGCCAGCAATTCTCGGTGACGCGCGAACGCATCCGCCAGATCGAGGCCAAAGCTTTGAGAAAGCTGAAGCATCCCAGCCGCTCCCGTAAGCTTCGCAGCTTCCTGGATACGTAAGATCATGCCAATCCATGCTCTGGGTTCACGGCTGGAGTGCGTGAAATTCCTGGCACATGGTTGAAGTCAAGACGTCATAGCCATATATAACAATAGGCTGCAATCGTTCCATGATAGAAACGAATGCCCTGCCACGCTTTTCACGCATGGCGTTTGCTGTAAACAAACCGTAAAAAAAGTGTTATATACCAGGCATAGCTTTTCCAAGGAAATCACTGCCATGCTGCGTTTGTGGACGACACTGCTGCTGACCCTGATGCTCGGCGGATGCACGATGTATCCGCTGCCGCTTTACTGGAATAAGCCTGAAGGCCCGCCCGAATTCCGCCAGGGATATTGGGATGGCTGCGACACGGGCATGGCGTCCGGCTCGTCGAGCTATGCGAGCAAAATTTTCTTCCGTTATAAGAAAGACCCAAACTTCCTCGACAACCCGCTTTACAACAAGGGTTGGACGGAGGGCATCACCTATTGCCGCTTCTACATCGGCACCCTTGAGAAAGACGAGTGGAAAGAAGGCGTCCTGCCGCGCATCTACTAAGGCGCATTGCCAGCCCTCTATTTTCTGCTAACACAGAGTGGAGTACGGGGGGTTAGCTCAACGGTTAGAGCAGGGCGCTCATAACGCCTTGGCTGGGGGTTCGAATCCCTCACCCCCCACCACGCTTCGCTCCGATAAGCTACGCTGGGTTGGCGCAAAGGGTTTGATCCCTGCCTACTTCCAAGAGCCATTTCCACTGCAGAAAAAATAATTATAAAAAAATATGGAAAAAGAATAGGCCGCGAAACGCCTTTCGTTGCGCGTGCAATAAGCCGATGTCACAGGTGCTGCGTTATTTTTACATCATTGAGTGGTTGTCCCGATAACGTTAAAGAATTTGCTTCCTGCTTTCTTAACTGTGCAGGCAATATTTTTTCAATAATGAACAAGAGGGATATATGGCCACTATTACGGGTAATAACAGCAACAACACGCTGAACGGCACGACCTTCGCTGATTCGATCACGGGCCTCGACGGCAGCGATCTGGTGAATGCGGGCGTTGGCAATGATACGGTGTATGCCGGCGTGGCAGTGAGCGCGAATGACCGCGACACGGTCTATGCAGGCACCGGCCACGACCTGGTTTACGGCGGCGACGGCAATGACCGCCTCGACGGCGGTTCGGATAACGACACGCTTTACGGCGAAGATGGCGATGACGTGCTGCTCGGCGGTTCGCATAATGATTCCATCGAAGGCGGCGAAGGCCGTGACACGATCGACGGTGGCAGCCATGACGACCGCATCGCGGCCGGCAATGGCGCCGACAGCGTGGCCGGCGGGGCGGGCAACGATACGCTCCAGAGCAGCGGCGGCGCGGATACCGTTGACGGCGGCTCCGGCAACGACCGCATCACCGCGGGCGGTAGCGCCGACAAGGTAAGCGCGCAATCCGGCGACGACACGGTGAACGGTGATCTTGGCAATGACACGCTCTACGGCCATTCCGGCAATGACAGCATCGTGGGTGACACGGGCGACGTCTACGCCGACGGCCATGACGGCAGCAACTTGGTGGTGAACGGCAGCT
>JAFLCR010000254.1 GCA_017302755.1 Alphaproteobacteria bacterium | reverse complement strand
GGCTGTTTCTGGCGACCACTGAGAAGTATGACGCGCTGATCGTGGACCGGATGCTGCCGGGGGTGGACGGCCTCACTGTAATCCGCACCTTGCGCGCCAGCGGCAACAACGTGCCGGTGTTAATTCTTTCCGCGCTTTCGGATGTGGATGACCGCGTGAAGGGGCTGCGCGCCGGGGGAGATGATTACCTGGTCAAACCTTTCGCGTTCGAGGAGCTGCTGGCACGTATCGAAGTGCTGGCGCGGCGGGCGGCTAGGAGCGCGGGCGAGGGGGAAACGCAGCTTTCCGCCGGGGATCTGGTCATGAACCTGCTCAAGCGCAAGGTGACGCGCGCGGGCAAAGAGATCGAGCTGCAGTCGCGCGAGTTCAGGCTTTTAGAGTATTTGCTGCGCCACAAGGGACAAGTTGTGACGCGCACCATGCTGCTGGAGCAGGTGTGGGATTACCATTTCGATCCGCAGACCAATGTCATCGACGTGCATATCAGCCGGCTGCGGCGCAAACTAGACAGCGGCTTCGACCAACCTCTGATCAAGACGGTGCGCGGTGCGGGATACCTCATCGAAGACGAATAGGAGCTACCATCGCAGTTCCAGCTTCACCATGGCGGTGTTTTTCACCATGGTGTTAGGGATTTGCGTGTGCATCCTCGGTTACTTCATCGTGGAGTTCAACCAGCAGAACTTCATCCGCGAGACGGAGGCTGCAATCGAGGCGGATATGCGCGGCATCGTGGAAGCTTCCAGCGAAAGCCTGACCCAGCGGCTGGAGCGGCGGGCGGGGGAGCGGACGGAGCAGTTTTATCTTCTGATGGACAAGGACGGGCGGCGGCTTGGCGGGAATATCGAGATGCTGCCTTCGGAGATTTCTATCATTCAGGAGGGGTTGGTGCGCTTTGACCTGCCGCCTGGGCGGGCGTTGGCGGCCAAGGTGCACCGTTTCGACGACGGCACGCGGCTGGTGGTAGCGCGCGATATCGGACAACTGACCGCGACGTATCGGAAAATCCAGATACTCAGCGGCGTGATCATTGCATTGATGCTGGTGGTGTGCGGGGTGAGCTTTTTTCTCAGCGTCTATGTGGTCAACCGCATCAATATTATCGCAGGCACGGCGCGTCGGATTATCGAGACAGGCGATCTTTCCCAACGCATCCAGATTCCCACGGAGTGGGACGATCTAAGCAATCTGGCGCAAATATTGAATGCGTTGCTCGCGCGTGTCGAGGGGTTAATGGATGGCATTCGCCAGGTCTCGGACAATATTTCGCACGATCTGCGTACGCCGCTTACCCGCCTCCGGGCTGGCCTGGAGGAGCTTGGGCGCGACGCCCGCCTGTCACAGGACAATGACCTGAGACAGCGCTTCGAGGGATTAATCCTGGAAGCGGAGAACCTGCTGACGGTGTTTCAGGCGATTCTGCGGATTTCGAACATCGGCAAGGGCACGCGGCATGTAGCCTTCCAGCCGGTAGCGCTGGAGTCGCTGTTGCGCGACTTGATCGAGCTATATGAGCCATTGGCAGAGGAAAAAAATATTACGCTTATTGCTGAGTTGACGGCGTGTTCGTGCCGGGGGGATCGGGATCTGCTGTTTCAGGCCTGTGCGAATTTGCTCGACAATGCGGTCAAATTTACGCCGGAAGGAGGGAGGATCGTGCTTTCCTGCCGTGAAGAGGGTGGGCAATCCATGATCGAGGTGCGTGACAGCGGGCCCGGAATTCCGGAGGCGGAGCGAAGCAAGGTGTTCGACCGCTTCTACCGCGGTGACGCCAGCCGCCACGCGCCGGGAAGCGGGCTTGGTCTCAGCCTGGTGGCGGCGGTATTGGAGCGGCACGGGGCGCAGATTGCGCTTTCCGGCAATGCGCCCGGCCTGAACGTGTGTGTGACATTCGCGAAGATGACAAAAATGTAATGTTTCTGACAGGTTGATCTCAGGAGGGTATCGGTAGAATACACGATGTTCTGAGGCATAAGAACGCATGAACCGGAATCTTTCCAACGATTCCGGTTCATTGCTTCAACGCCTGCAATGAGACATGATTCAGAGAAAGCGCATGGCCCGTATTGCGATTATCGGTTCCGGCATCAGTGGTCTGGCAGCGGCGTATCTGCTGCATTCCAGGCACGAAATTACGGTATATGAGAAAGATGCCGCCATCGGCGGGCATAGCCGGACGATTGAAGTAAATACGCCGGCTGGCAAGGTGCCGGTGGATACCGGATTTATTGTGTTCAATCATCGCAATTATCCCCTGCTTACCAGACTGTTCGACCATCTAAGCGTACCGACGCGTCCGGCTGGAATGTCGTTTGCGGCCAGCATCGGGGAGGGGTGGCTGGAATACAGCACGCTCAACCTGGCCAGCCTTTTCGGCCAAAGGCAGAACCTTCTGCGGCCAGGCTATTGGAAGATGCTGGCGGATATTCTGCGTTTTTACCGTGAGGCGCCGCGCTACCTCGAGGATGATTCGCATCTCAGCCTGGGGCAATGCCTGAGC
>JAFLCR010000253.1 GCA_017302755.1 Alphaproteobacteria bacterium | reverse complement strand
CATTCATTACGTTGCACCGAGCGTATGGGCGTACAAGCCGGAGCGGGCGGCGAAGGTTGCCGAACTGTTTGACCACATCCTGGTGCTGTTCCCCTTCGAAAAGCAGTATTTTACCGAAGCGGGCATTTCGAACAGCTTTGTGGGGCACTCGATTATCGAGCAGCCCGCGGAGCCGGGTGACGGCGTGGCATTTCGCGAGAAATACGGCATTCCACCGGAGCGTAAATTGCTGCTGATGCTGCCCGGAAGTAGAAGGGGTGAACTGGCACGGCACCTGCCGCTGTTCAAGCAGACGGCGGTGAAACTGCAGGAACATTTCCCCGGGTTGGAATGCCTGCTGGTGACCATACCCGCCACCCACGCCCTGGTGCAGGAGGAGGTGCGCAGCTGGCCGGTCAAAACCATGGTGATCGGCGACGCCAGGGAACGCCGTAACGCCTATGCGGCCGCGGACGCGGCGTTGGTGAAATCCGGCACCGCGACGCTCGAGATTGCGCTTGCCGGCGTGCCGATGGTGGTGACCTACAAAGTGAACCCCGTCAGTGCCTGGATCATCGCCAGAATGATCAGGACACGCTATATTTGCCTTGTTAACATCATGGCAAAAAAAGAGATTGTTCCTGAGTTGCTGCAATCCAAAGCCACGCCGGACCGTCTGAGCTGGGAACTGGTTTCCCTCATGGCTCCAGGCGGGGCGAACGCGCAACTGAGCGCGGCGAAGGAGGCACTTTCTCAACTCCGTCCTCCCGGCGGCGAAACCCCGAGCCGGATGGCGGCGAAAGTGATCTGGCAGCGGCTTGGCCGCCGCCGCGCCGCCCGGGCTGCATAACGCTGTAACCCGCAGAAATCCTAGCCTCTTGCAGTATTGCGCGGTTGCGCTATAACGAAATCATGAGCGATCTTTTTGCCCAAAAAGCCAAGCAGTCCCTGAAAGAATCCTATACCGCGCAGGACATTGAAGTCCTGGAAGGCCTGGAGCCCGTCCGCCGCCGCCCCGGCATGTACATCGGCGGCACGGATGAGAATGCGCTTCACCACCTTGTCAGCGAAGTCTTCGATAACGCCATGGACGAAGCCGTTGCGGGTTTCGCCACCCGCATAGAACTGGAGCTTGCCGCCGACGGCACGGTGACGGTGCGCGACAATGGACGGGGCATTCCAATTGATCCGCACCCTAAATTTCCCAAGAAATCAGCGCTGGAGGTGATTCTCACCACCCTGCATTCAGGAGGTAAGTTTTCCAGCAAAGTGTATGCGACGTCAGGCGGGTTGCACGGCGTGGGTATTTCGGTCGTGAATGCGCTCTCCGATGTGCTAACTGTTGAAGTGGTGAAAGAGAAAACTCTTTACCGCCAGACTTATAGCCGTGGTGCGCCAACATCGAAGCTGAAATCCGAAGGTCAGGTGAATAACCGCAAGGGCACGGGCGTCAGCTTCCATCCGGATCCGGAAATCTTTGGCAAGAGCGCCCATTTCAAGCCAGCCAAGCTCTACAAGTTCGCGCGCTCCAAGGCGTATCTCTACAAGGGCGTGGAGATCCGCTGGAGTTGCGCTCCTTTGCTGCTCAAGGAAGGTGACGGCATTCCGGAAAAGGACACCATCCACTTCCCCGGCGGCCTTAAGGATTTTCTGGAATCCGACCTGGCGGGTAAGAGCATGGTCGTGCCGCAGCTTTTCACCGGCGAGATGGATCTAGCCGGCGGGGCGGGGCGTGTCGAATGGGCGATCGGCTGGCCGAATGACGAGGAATCCTTTGTCCATTCCTACTGCAACACCATTCCGACGCCTGAAGGCGGCACGCACGAGGCCGGGCTTCGCGCCGCGCTCACCAAAGGCATCCGTGCTTACGGTGAATTGATCGGCAACAAGAAGTCCGCGCAGATCACGCCGGAGGACGTCATGGGGGCGACATGCGCCATCCTTTCGCTCTTCATCCGCGAGCCTCAATTTCAGGGGCAGACCAAGGAAAAGCTGGTCACCACAGAAGCCTCGCGCTGGGTAGAAAACGCCATGCGTGACCATTTTGACCATTGGCTTTCCGGTGCGCCCGAGATTGCTAAGGCGCTGGTGCAGTACATCACTGAGAAAGCCGATGAGCGCCTGCGCCGCAAGCAGGACAAGGATATCTCCCGCAAATCCGCCACCCAGCGCCTGCGCCTGCCCGGCAAGCTCGCCGACTGCACACGCAGCATTCCGCAGGGCACGGAAATCTTCCTGGTGGAAGGAGACTCCGCGGGCGGCTCCGCCAAGCAGGCGCGCTTCCGCGACTTCCAGGCGATCCTGCCGCTGCGTGGTAAGATTCTCAACGTGGCGAGCGCGTCGAGCGATAAGATTCGCGCCAATCAGGAAATCTCCGACATGCTGCTCGCCTTCGGCTGCGGCACGGGCGGGCATTATAAAGATGCCGATCTGCGCTACGAGCGCGTCATCATCATGACTGACGCCGACGTGGACGGCGCGCATATCGCCTCGCTGCTCATGACCTTCTTCTACCGCGAGATGCC
>JAFLCR010000252.1 GCA_017302755.1 Alphaproteobacteria bacterium | reverse complement strand
GACGTAAATCTTACCGGCGTATTTTTAACCGGCCGCGAAGCCGCCGCGCATATGGCGGAACTCGGCAATGGCGGCGTGATCATTCCGATTTCGTCCGTCGCGCGCCACGGAAATCCGGGACAGATGAATTATTCCGCAGCCAAAGCCGGCGTGGCGGCCCTCGCCAAACTCTGGGCGGAAGAGCTGTCCCGATTCCGCATCCGTTGCGCCGCCATTGCGCCCGGCTTTATCGCCACCGAGATGGTGCTGAATGTGGATCTGCCTGCGACCTTCCTCGACTGGGCCGGCGCGGAGCGTCCAGCAGGGTATGAGGGCCGCAGCCTCTCGACGCTCGTGGAGGGCAAAGGCAGCGACAAACCGTGGCGCACCCATTTCTTCTGCGAGCACCTGGATCTGCCGCCCACGCTCACGTGGGAGGGAATTCGCGATTCGCGCTATGTCTATGCGCGTTACTTCGATCAAAAGCCGCCATTCGAATTCCTGCACGATCTTGAGCAGGATCGCGATGAACTGAAGAATTTCGCCAGTGATCCCGCCCACGCCGAAGCGCTGAAGAAAATGCGTGAACTCTGCGATGCGGAGATGAACGCCCGCGGTGGTCCGCTGCCGCCCATCGACCAGCGCGGCGTGCAGAAAGGCGAGGGTGGCGCAAAGAAAGCCAAGGCGAAAAAGAAGCAGCCCACGCAATAGAGCGGGCCATCGAACCTCACTTCCAATCCGGCCATGAAACCAACCGTTCTCATCCTCTCGGCATGCCTTGCTGTGGCATCGTCATTCGCTGCGCAGCAGCGTCCGAACATCCTCTTCGCCATCGCGGACGACTGGGGCGCGCACGCGGGTGCCTACGGCACCTCGTGGGTGAAGACTCCGGCGTTCGACCGCATCGCCAGGGAAGGCGTTCTTTTCACCCGCGCCTACACGCCGGTGGCGAAGTGCGCACCGTCACGCGCCATCGTGCTGACCGGCCGCCATGCCTGGCAGAACGAGGAGGCGGGCAATCACATGGCCTACTTCCCCGCAAAGCTCAAAAGCTGGCCGGAAGTGCTCGTCGAGAAGGGCTGGCACATGGGCATCACCGGCAAGGGCTGGGGTCCGGGCATCGCGAATGACGCGACCGGCAAGCCGCGCCAGATCACCGGAAAGCCCTTCAACCAGCACAAGGCCAAACCACCCGCCTCCGGCATGGGCAACAACGACTACGCGGCCAATTTCACCGATTTCCTCGACGCAGCGCCGAAGGATTCGCCGTGGTGCTTCTGGTATGGCAGCCTGGAGCCGCATCGTGGCTACGAATTCGAGTCCGGTGTGAAGAAGGGCGGCAAAAAACTCTCCGACATCCCCAAGGTGCCGGATTACTGGCCCGACGATGAAATCGTGCGTCACGACATGCTCGACTACGCCTTTGAAGTCGAGCATACGGACCGCCATCTCGGTCGCATGATCGCCGAGCTCGAAAAACGCGGCCTGTTCGACAACACGCTCATCATCGTCACCGCTGATCACGGCATGCCCTTCCCCCGCTGCAAAGGCTATGCCTACGAGGACAGCAACCATGTGCCGCTGGCCATCCGCTTTCCCGCCGGCATGAAAAAAGCGGGCCGCGTGGTCGATGACTTTGTCAACTTCACCGATATCGCGCCCACCATTCTCGACTACGCAGGAATTGCGGAGGAAGACAGCGGCATGCTGCCCATCACCGGCAAAAGCTGGCGTCCTATCATCGAGAGCGACCAAAGCGGCCGCGTCGTCGCAGAACGCGATCACGCGCTCATCGGCAAGGAGCGCACCGATGTGGGCCGCCCGCATGATTGGGGCTACCCGGTTCGCGCCATCGTCACCGCCGAGCATCTCTACATCAAAAACTACGAGCCCGCCCGCTGGCCTGCGGGCAATCCCGAGACGGGCTACCTCGACACGGATGGCGGGCCCACCAAGACGCTCATCCTCGAAATGGGCCGCAAAGATCGCAGCGACAAGTTCTGGCAGCTCAACTTCGGCATGCGTCCCGGCGAGGAGTTTTACGACCTCAGTGTCGATCCCCATGCCGCGCGCAATCTCGCCGCCGAATCCGTTCACAAGGACACCATCGCGAAGCTGCGCGAGCGCATGGAAAACGAGCTCAAGGCCCAAAACGACCCGCGCATGGCCGGCAACGGCAAAATCTTCGACGAGTATCCGCCGACGACAGGCGCTGGCTTCTACGAGAAGTTCATGCGCGGCGAAAAGGTGAATGCCGGCTGGGTCTCGCCCACGGATTTTGAAAAGGAGCCCATCCGCTGAGGTCATATCGGCTGCAATCGCCTGCACTCTCGTGTCGTAGTTCCTCCCTGTGAGGGGCCTCTTCATCATCACCGCTTTTCTCCAGCCCGCGCTGGCGGGTGCTGAATTGAGCTTCAACCGCGACATCCGCCCCATCCTCTCGGAGAACTGCTTCGCGTGTCACGGTCCGGATGAAAAAGGCCGAAAAGCGAAGCTGCGGCTGGATGTGGGCGGCGCGGATTTCGAT
>JAFLCR010000251.1 GCA_017302755.1 Alphaproteobacteria bacterium | reverse complement strand
ATGAACCTTGAACGCGGCGGCTGGGAAGGCCCGGCGGCGATCAACGTGCGCTCCGTCACCACCGACGACGGCACGCCCAAGCACGTCTACGGCGTGGATATCGGCCAGAACCGTCCGGCCTTTGTGGAAATCTACCGCGAGAGAGAAGGCGGCTACACGATCATCTTCGGCTCCGAGGCCGACATCGCCCGCCCGAAGGACGACCGCGGCCAGCTGGTGGCGCGCTTCAACCTCACCCGCGACCGCCAGTACGCCGCCTACGATCTTGAGCTTTTCCACGAGCGCGAGATCGTCAATAGCCGCCGCCTGATGGAAGAGCTGCAGGAGCGCATTCAGAACAGGAATATCAGCGAGCGCTTCCTGGTCGACCTCCACCGTCAGGTCTACGCCACGCAGCATCCGGGCGAACGCGAAAATCTCAGCATCGACCAGCTTTCGGAATACCGTGATTGGGCAGCGCAAACGCTTTCCAAACCCGCTTTCCTGAATGACCTGAAAAAGATCGTCGAGGCTGAGCTGAAGAAAGGCGACGACGCCATCACCGATCACACGGAATTCGCCGTGAAACTGGCGAATCTCATGGGCATCTCCGTCACGCGCATGGACGAGCTGGATGCGTTCTACCTCTACCACCATGTCGGCAAGCTCGTCGGCATGGAGCTTCCCCGCGTGCCGGGCCTGCTGGAAGGCCAGGACGTGCTGGAAGCGCTCGCCGCCCGCGGCTATCGCGGCACCGGCGTAAGCTATTCCGACGTGCTTGCCGAACGCCTCGCCGACGAAGCGGAAGTCGCGGAAGCGGTCGCCAGGCACCGCGAGGAGGAGCAGGCGCGCGCGCAGTTCCAGGCCCAGGGCACCATGGAGAGGGCGCTGCTGAACACCTTCCACCACGATGAGCTGGTGGAGCATCTCATTAAACGCATGGCCGAGAAACAGATCGCCATGAGCACGGTCATCACCCTGGTATCGATGGCGCATGAAGGCACGCAGCCGAACCTCTCCGAGGGCTACTGGCCGCAGATGGAATATTTCAAATACCTGTTCACGCAGATCATCAGCTCGAACAAGGATTCGCGCCTGGACGCCGACGTGATGAGCCTGGACGACTATTGGGGTTCGCAGTTCGATCCCGCTGGCCAGATCAAAATCGACCACGTCATGCTGCGCGCGGGCGAACTTGACGCTTTTGCCGAAGTGCTGGCCGCGCGCGATCCTCAAGGCCGTACGGCAGCGCAGCTCTCTCCCACTATTGATTGCACCTTTGTGGCCGAGCGCAACGGTGGCCGCAATCTTGCCGATGCCATTGAGCGTATCAAGCTTGCCGCAGAGCAGGCGGCACTGAACGGCGCGGTGAACCTGACGCTTTCCGACCGCGCGGCGTTTGACACGGCGGGCAATCTCGTGCCCGGCATCGCGCCGATGGAAATGCCGGTTGTGGTCGCGGCAGTGCAGGAACACCTGCGCGCCAAGGGTCTGCTGACGAACGTGTCGCTCACCGTGCAGACCGCGCACGTGCACGATCCTTTCGAGGCCGCGCTTTTGGTGACGCTCGGCGCGACGGCGATCGACGCCTACCTGCTGCGCGAAATCGGCAAGCGCTGCGAAGGCGAAGACGCCGCAAAATATCAGGACGCCGAAGAAAATCTGATGCACGGCTACGACTACATCATCAAGACGATCATGGGCCCGGCGGGCATCGCCTCGAAGCGCTCATACCGTGACTGTCACAAGGTGGAATGCGTCGGCCTTTCTCCGCGCGACAAGGAGATCCGAGCGCTTTTCCCGCACGTCGCCATGTCGGCGGCCGGCACGCACACCCTGGCCGAGCTGGAAGACAATGCGATCTATTACCGCGAGCAGGCAGAGCGTTGGGCGCCCGCGCAATACAAAACCGCATCCGGTCTGCCGCATCTGGGCCGCTTTACCCTGCCCAACGATTTTCGCCCGCGCGGCACGGAAATCGCCCAGGCGTTTTCTGGAAGCATCGTGAACCGCTTCACCAATATGAGGCGCCCGGTGGTCACGGATTATGCGATCGGCAATATGCAGTGGCTGGCGGAGCTGGGCATCGATCCCGCGAGCGACCCCATCCTCTCCGCGCTTTTCTTCAAGAACTCGGAAGCGGTTCGCGAGGGCCGCGAAAATCGCCTGAAGGGGCGCCGCCCGGAGAAAATTCTGGAAGCCGCCAGAACCTTGCGGGATCACCCCGATCTTGTGGCCGGCAGTCCGACCAGCAAGCTGGTAGAGTTTCTGGCAAGCCAGGAGAAGGTGGAAGACATCAAGGCCGCGTCCCTCAAATCCCATCTGCAGGCCATTGAGGAGTATGCGCATCAATCGCGCCTGCGTCGCGGCTTGGTGGCGGATCTTCAGGCTGTGCTCCTGAACGTTCAGGACGGCGAATTGGTCGAATACCTCAAGGCGTTCATCAACGACATGGCCGAGCCTGGCACTTCCCTGCAGCATTCCTTGAGCCGCGCGCAGACGTTCTATAACGGCGCAGCGGCTAGGCTCGCCGCGGATC
>JAFLCR010000250.1 GCA_017302755.1 Alphaproteobacteria bacterium | reverse complement strand
GGTCCCGGCCTTCGCCGGGATGACAGCATCAAGAACCGCTCATGCCGACGTCACCCGCCATCCTGATTAAATCCGCCGCCTGGCGAACCTCCTTCCCCGGCTACCGCCCGGCGTTGCAGAAGGCCGTCGTCGCCACCTTCCGCCATGCGGAAGTCGCTCCAAAAGCCCTCACCATCGCCCTGTCCGGCGACCGGGCCGTGCAGCATCTGAACCGCGATTTCCGGGGCAAGGACAAACCCACCAACGTCCTCTCCTTCCCCGCCGACGAGCCGGATTATCTCGGCGACGTCATCCTGGCCCACGGCGTCGTGGAGCGGGAGGCAAAGGAACAGCAAAAACCCTTCGCCAACCACGCCACGCATCTGGTGGTGCACGGCGTGCTGCACCTGCTCGGCTACGATCACGAAACCGACGCGGAAGACGCCAAAAAAATGGAAAGCCTGGAAAAGCGCATCCTGGCGAAGCTCGGAATCCCGAACCCGTATTAGGGGTTGATCGCCCGCGGACTATATTTAAAGCCCAGATACTCGGTTATCACTTCTTCAGCATTAAACGCTTTGGAGGCCGTGTTGTCCGCTGAACCCGAACGTTGCGGAGCAAATACCCCGCTTACCTTCTTGGCCTCTGCAGCTCTCGCTGCGTGATCGACCAGCGGTGTATTCTGATATGCTTCTTCATAGGCGGTAAGTATCTCACGGAACGCGCGCTCCAACTCCGTTACCAAGGTGGATGCCAGATTCACCGGCTGCTCTACGCCTTCGGGCTGTTCAACAAACTGTTTACGGTTCTTATGGCCCTGCTCATCACCGAGCCTTGCTCCCGAACCATCTTCGCCCATGCCGATAAATTCACGGCCCAGTCCATGATAATCGATCGAGAATTGATACACCGTGGCATTCGCGATCTGCTGCATGGCCGTATGAAAAGCTTTGGCCATGCCTTCACGCGGCGCGTTGTAATTGACGTCAAAAAAATATTCTTCGTCGTTGATAAAAATCTGAAACAGCGGCGTTTCAACGTTGGCGGGATTGACATGGGGCAGAAGGGACATAGTAACGCGCATGGAAAAAACCTCGATTAGAAAAACGAGGCTATCCTAGAAAAACCACATGACAGATTCATGATAAGGCAGCCGCCAAAACATGACGGTTTTATGACAGAAAAAGCGGCATGGGCCGGAAAAGCCCATGCCGCTTCAAGACTGCTTGTCAGACGTAATAGTCCTTGAGCGGCGGGAAGCCGTTGAACGCGATCGCCGAATAGGTCGTCGTGTACGCCCCCGTGCTGAGCAGGTAGACTTTATCGCCCACCGCGAGCGTCAACGGCAGTTCGTAACCGGCGTTTTCATAGAGCACGTCCACGCTGTCGCAGGTCGGCCCGGCGATGACGACCGGCCCCATGGGGTCGCCGTCCTTCTCGGTCACGATGCGGTATTCAATGGACTCCGGCTCGATCAGCCCGCTGAACTTGCCCGCGTCGAGATAAACCCAGCGCTTGTTCGGGTCTTCCGCGTCGGGAGAGATCAGCACCACCTCGGCCTGAATGACGCCTGCGTCGCCGCAGATATAGCGGCCCGGCTCCAGCATCACTTCCGGCCAGAAATGCTCGCCGAACGCTTCGTTGAGCGCGCCCACGATCGCCTGGCCATAAGCCTCCACCGCCGGAATCGGCTGACGGTAGCGCGCAGGGAACCCGCCGCCGAGATTGAGCGCCTTCAGGCGAATGCCCTCCTGCGCCAGCTCACGCATCAGCCCCGCCGCGCGCAGGATGGGGTCGCGCCACTGGGTGACGTCCATCTGCTGCGAGCCGACATGGAAGGAAATGCCGTATGGAACAAGGCCAAGCCCAGGCGCCTTGCGCAGAATCTCACGCGCCATGTCTTCCGTGCAGCCGAATTTTTTGGAAAGCGGCCAGGCGGCGCCGCTGTTGCTGACGATGATGCGGCAGAACACCTTTGCACCCGGCGCATTCTTGGCGATCTTTTCAAGCTCCACCAGGCTGTCGCAGGCGTATTTCATCACGCCATGGCGATGTGCCTCCGCGATTTCGCCCGCTTTTTTGATGGTATTGCCGAACAGCACGTTCGCCGGGCTGGCCCCGGCCTCGAGCACCATGAGAATCTCGTTGAGCGAGGCGCAATCGTAATTCGCGCCCAGCTTCACCATGCGGTCGAGAATCGGGCGCGCAGGGTTGGCCTTGATGGCATAAAAGCACAGCGCGTCAGGCACCGCCGCCACCAGCGCCTTGTACTGCGCTTCGACGATATCGGTATCCACGGCAAGGCACGGCGTTTCGGGCTGGCGCGCTTCAAAGAAGGCGGCAAGCTTCGGAAAATCCTTGAGGGGGCCGGTGGGGAGTTGTTCGGGAGCCGCGGGAATGGGGGCGGCAGCATAAAGGGTCGACTTCTTCATCGTGTCCTCCGTTGAACCATGCTGACCATTGCTCATCAGCCTAGCCCACGGAGCCCCGTGAACAGCGCCTATATAACACATTCCGCCAGCGATTCAATATCCGCCAACGGATGAATGAATG
>JAFLCR010000025.1 GCA_017302755.1 Alphaproteobacteria bacterium | reverse complement strand
AACGTCACCAGCAGCATGAAACGCTGGTGGCGCATCACCCAGCCAAGGCCGCGCTCATACAACGCCTGCACAGCATGAAAGGCGCGCTCTCCGGGATGGCCGGCCTTCAGCGGGGCCCGGCGCAGGCGCATGAGCTGCGCGTATACCGTGGGGGTGACGGTCACCGAAATCACCACCGACACCAGCACCGCCACAGAGAGCGTCACCGCGAATTCGCGGAACATGCGGCCGATGATGCCGCCCATGAACAACAGCGGAATGAACACCGCCACCAGCGATAAGCCGATGGAAACGACAGTGAAAAAAACCTCCCTGGCCCCTTTGACCGCGGCCTCCATCGGCGAATCGCCCTGCTCGACATGGCGGGAGATGTTCTCGATCATCACGATCGCATCGTCGATCACGAACCCGACCGAGATGATCAGCGCCATCAGCGAGATGTTATTGAGGCTGTAGCCGAGCAGCCACATCGCCGCGAAGGTGGCGGCAAGTGACAGCGGCACCGTGATGCTGGCGGCGATGGTCGGCGTCGCATGGCCCAGTGAAAGATAGACGACGCCGATCACCAGCGCGATCGAGATGAGCATGGTGATTTCCACGTCGTGCACGCTGGCGCGAATGGTCTGCGTGCGGTCCGACAGCACCTGGACCGACGTGCCGGCCGGCATCCACGATTCAAGCTGCGGCAGGATTGCCTTGATGCGGTCCACGGTCTCGATGACGTTGGCATCCTGCTGTTTGCTGATAATGATGAGCACCGCTTTATCGTTATTGTACCAGGCGGCCTGCAATCGGTTCTCGACGCTTTCCGTCACCTGCGCGACGTCCGACAGGCGCAGCATCCGCTCCGCGCCCGGGCGCAGCGACAGCTGCGCGTAATCCGCCGCCGCGCGGATCTGATCGTTGACGGCGATCGCCATGCCGAGCTTCTCGCCGTGAATGCTTCCTTTGGGTGTCAACGCATTCGAGCGGGCAACGGCGGAGCGGACATCTTCCATCGACAGCCCCGTCGCCGCCAGCGCATGGGGATCGACCGACACGCGCACCGCCGGTTTGTCGGCGCCCGACACCATGATGTCGGCCACGCCTTCCACCTGCGAAATGCGCTGCGCGAGAATGGAGTCGCTGGCGTCGTATAACCGGCCCGGCCCGATGGTGCTTGAGGTCACGGCCAGAATGAGAATCGGCGAATCGGCCGGGTTCACCTTGCGGTAGGTGGGCGGCGTGGGAAGATCAACCGGCAGGTCGTTGCCGGAGGCGTTCAACGCCGCCATCACGTCGCGCGCCGCGCCGTTGATGTCGCGGGAAAGCTCGAACTGCGCGGTGATGTTCGCCGTGCCCACACCGCTGGTGGAGGTAAGCTCCGTCACGCCCGCGATCTGGCCAAGGCGGCGTTCGAGCGGCGCGGCAACGGTGGCGGCCATGGTGACCGGATCGGCCCCGGGCAGGCGGGCGGAGACGCTGATGGTCGGAAAATCCACTTTCGGCAGCGGCGCCACCGGCAGGTCCATGAACGCCACCATGCCGGTCAGGAACAGGCCGAGCGCAAGCAGCCCCGTCGCCACCGGCCTTTTGATGAAAATTTCCGCCGCGCTCATGACGCGCTCCCGACCAGGCGCATCTTGACACGGTCAAGCGCGAGGTAGATCACCGGCGTCGTGTACAGCGTGAGCAGCTGGCTGACGAGAAGCCCGCCGACAATCGAGATGCCGAGCGGGCGGCGCAGCTCGCCGCCAATGCCGAAATCGAAGGCCAGCGGCAACGCGCCGAGCAACGCGGCCATCGTCGTCATCATGATCGGGCGAAAGCGCAGGAGGCTCGCTTTGAAAATCGCGTCGCGCGGCGACAGCTTCTCTTCGCGTTCCGCCTCCAGCGCGAAATCGATCATCATGATCGCGTTCTTCTTCACGATGCCCATCAGCAGCACGATGCCGATGATGCCCACCAAAGATAAATCGTTCCCCGTCACCCACAGCGCCAGCAGCGCGCCCACGCCGGCGGAAGGAAGCGTCGAGAGAATGGTAATGGGATGGATCGTGCTTTCATACAGCACGCCAAGCACGATGTAGATGACGATCAGCGCCGCCAGGATCAATAGCGGCTGACTGGCGAGCGATTGCTGGAACTCCGCCGCATCGCCGCTATAGGCGCTGCTGATGGTATCCGGCATGTTCATCCCGACCTGGGCGGCGTCAATCGCCGCCGTCGCCTCGCTGAGCGATGCGCCGGGCGCAAGATTGAAGCTGATCGTCGCCGCCGGAAATCCACCTTGATGCGTGATCGCCAGCGGCTTCTTCACCTGCGTCACCGTAGCGAACGAACCAAGCGGCACGAGCGTTCCCGTCGACGATTTGACGTAAAGCCTGCCGAGCGACGCGGGATCCTGCTGGAATTCGGGCGTCGCCTCGAGAATCACGCGGTACTGGTTGACCTGCGAATACACCGTCGAGATCTGGCGCTGGCCGAAGGCGTTGTAAAGCGCGTCGTCCACGCCTTGAGCCTGCACCCCGAGGCGCGAGGCCTGGTCGCGGTCGATGGCGATGTCCAAGGTGAGGCCGTTATTCTGCTGGTCGCTTGCAACATCAGCCAGCGCGGGAAGCGTCTTGAGCTTCTCGAGCAGCTTTTGCGACCATTCGGCCAGCTCCGCCGCGTTGAGGTCGGTCAACGTCAACTGGTATTGCGTGCGGCTGCGGCGCGTGCCGAGCCGAATCTCCTGTGCCGACTGCAGATGCGATACGATGCCGGGAATTTCCGCCAGCCGCGCGCCCAGGCGATCCATGACCTTCGCGATACCGTCGCGTTCACCAAGAGGTTTCAGCATCACGGTCAGGTGGCCGGTGTTGGGGGTCGCGTTCATCTCCCCCACGCCAAGGAAGGAGATGACGGAGGCAACATCCTCATCCTCGCGCGCCGCATCCGCAACGGCGCGCTGCAGGCGCATCATCTCCTGGAAGGAGACGCTTTCCGGGGCGTCGGTCGTCACCGTGATCTGGCCGATGTCCTGCTGCGGCAGGAACCCCTTGGGCATGAACACGTAAAACGCCACCGTGGCAACGACGGTGGCCAGCAGCACAAGAAGCGTCAGGCGCTGGCGTTCGAGCACCCAGGAAAGGCTTTGCCCGTAGCGTGCGAGCAGCGCTTCGAACGCATCCTTCCCGAAGGTTTTATGTTCTTCGCGCTTCAGCATCCTGCCGCACATCATGGGCGTGAGCGTCAGCGACACCACCGCCGACACCAGCACCGCGATGCTGAGCGTGAGCGCGAATTCCCGAAACAGGCGCCCCACGATGCCGCTCATGAACAGCAGCGGAATGAACACCGCCACCAGCGACACGGTGAGCGAAATGATGGTGAAACCGATTTCCTTCGCGCCCTTGAACGCCGCGGCCAGGGGCTTCTCGCCCTTTTCAACGTGGCGCATGATGTTCTCGATCATCACGATGGCGTCGTCGACCACGAACCCGGCGGCGATGGTGAGCGCCATGAGCGAGAGGTTGTCGAGCGAGAACCCGGCAAGCGCCATCACCCCGAACGTGCCGACCAGCGACAGCGGCAGTGCCACGCCGGGAATAATCGTCGCACGCAGCGAACCCAGGAAGAGATAGATCACGCCGATCACCAGCGCGATGGTGATCACAAGGGTGAACTGCACGTCGTACACCGAGGTGCGGATGGTCTGCGTGCGGTCGGAGATCACGGCAAGCTTCATACCCGGCGGCAGGGAAGATTCGAGCGCCGGAAGGCTCTGCATGATCCGCTCCACCGTGGCGACGATGTTCGCGCCCGGCTGGCGCTGGACGTTCACGATCACGGCGGGTTTGCCATTCACCCAGCCGGCCGCGCGCGTATTTTCGATGCCTTCCACGACGTCTCCGACATCGCGCAACCGCACCGGGTTGCCCTCACGCATGGCGATGATGAGCGCGCGGTAAGTTTCCACATTGTCGATCTGGTCGTTGACATTCAGCGCCAGGGATTGCGACGGCCCCTCGAGCTTGCCCTTGGGAAGGTTCACATTGGCGCGCACCAGCGCGGCGCGCACATCCTCCAGGGCGAGTCCGTAGCCTGCCAGACGCGCGGGGTCGACCTGAAGGCGGTACGCCGGGCGCTGTCCGCCTTCGGTGAGCACGCGCCCCACGCCGCTGATCTGGGAAAGCTTCTGCGCGAGCAGCGTGTCGGCGGCGCGGTTGACTTCGGTCATCGGCAGGCTGTCCGAGGTAAGAGACAACGTCAGGATCGGCAGATCGGCGGGGTTCACCTTGGAGTAGCTCGGCGGATAGGGAAGCCCCGACGGCAACACGCCGCGCGCGGCGTTGATCGCCGCCTGCACGTCTTCGGATGCAATATCGATATTCTTGGAAAGGTCGAACTGCAGGGTGATGGCGCTTAAGCCTTCGGAACTCGTGGCCTGCATGTCGGTGAGGCCCGCGATCAGGCCGAACTGGCGCTCGAGTGGTGCCGTCACCAGCGCGGAAATCGTCTCCGCGCTCGCGCCGGGAAGCTTGGTCGTCACCTGGATGGTCGGAAAATCCACCTGCGGCAGCGCCGCCACCGGCAGCAGGCGATAGCCCCACCACCCGATCAGCAGCAGGGCAATCGCGAGCAGGCTGGTCGCTACGGGGCGCGCGATGAAGGGAGCGGAAACATTCATCTATTCTTTCTCACGCTTGCGGCGGTGCTTTCCGTTCCCCTTGCCGTCGCCGTGTTTCTTTTCTTCGGCAGGCGGCGCCGCGCCTTTCTCTTGTCCGCCGCCCGCAAGCGCGACCTTGCTGCCATCCTGCAGCTTGCTCATGCCGTCCACCACCACCGGCTCGCCTTCCTGCAATCCTTCCTCGATCACTGTGTCGCCGCCTTCCACTGGCCCGGGCTTCACGGGGCGGATCTCCACGGTCGAGCCTTCCGGCTTGTAGACGAATACATACGACCCCTGCGGCCCGCGCTGCACAGCGACGGTCGGCACGGTGAGCGCGCCACGCCTCGTATCGAGCAACAGGCGCACATTCGTGAACCCGCCCGGCCACAGCCGGCGCTTCTCATTGGGGAAAATCGCTTTCAGGCGCACGGTTCCGGTGGCCGGGTCGATCTGGTTATCCACCAGCTCCAGCACGCCCTTGTCGAGCGGCTCGCCTTTTTCCTCCAGCACGGCATGCACCGTCAGCTTCTCTTTCTGCGCGGCGAGCTGCTCATTGATCGCCGCCAGATGTTGTTGCGGCAAATTGAACATGACGGAAATCGGCTGCAACTGCGTCACCACCACCAGGCCGTTCGCATCGCCGGGGCGGATGATGTTGCCCACATCGACCTGCCGAAGGCCCGTGCGGCCGGAGATGGGCGAAGTGATGGTGGTGTAGCTGAGCTGCGTCTTTGCGCCGTCAATCGCCGCCTGATCGGATTTGAGCGTTGCCTCCAACTGGCGCACCGTGGCTTTCTGCGTATCCAGCGCCTGCGCGGAAATGCCGTCGCCGAGTTTGGAATAGCGCGCCAGGTCACGTTTCGCATTCTCAAGCAGGGCTGCGTTCTTTGCCTTGTTCGCTTCCGCCTGGTCGAGCTGCGCCTGATAGGTGCGCGGGTCGATCTTCGCCAGCACGTCGCCGGCCTTGACGTCCTGCCCCTCGCGGAACGGCACGGCAATCAGCTGTCCTTCCACCTGGCTTTTCACCGTGACGGTCTGGTAAGCCTGCGCCGTTCCCAGGCCGTTAATGTAAATCGGGATGTCTTTGCGCGCCGTTTCCGCCACCGCCACCGGCGCCTGCGGACGCGGGCGGCGGTGTGACGTCTCCGCCGCGCCCTGCCAATACCAGTAGCCGCCCCCCAGCGCCACCGCGAGCGCCAGCACCGGCCACCAGCCTCTTTTTCTGCTTTTTGCCGTGCCGCGGCCGTTGAAACGCATCAAGAATTCCCTGTCTCCATGACTGCTATATCCAGTATGGATAGCGCATCATATCACTATATATGGATGATGTTTAGTGGTGTGGAAGAGACACCTTTCTTGATACGGCGGGGAAAAGAGAAACCTTCGTAAGATGTTAACCTACTGGCTACAGTCACTAATCGACTGCCTTTATTCGGCCTTTATAGCAACGCCCGTTTCCCGCATCGCGCGTTTAGCCAAGATTTTCTTTGGTAAGAGAACGTAAAAAAAAGCGCGGAAGTTCTTCCGCGCCAGTCATCAATCCATGGAGAGAATATATGCTTCAGACAGTTGGCGGCTTAACCTTGGAAAAGGTTAAAGCCCGCATCCGTTCATCCTGGAATTCACTGACCGAAGATGAAATCGGCATTCTTGAGAAAAACCCCATGAAGTTTTATGCGCTTATAGAAACCCGCTATGGACTGCCCCAACGCGAGGTGAGAAGCATGGTCACCCATTGGCAAGAATCTTATTTAAGCTAGCGGCAACGTACGCTCGCAATTCATGAGATAGCGCTCGATGGAATCCGTTGGGATGCCGTATTTGTGCTCTACCAGCCGGGCAAGCCGGTTGCGATCCGGCCCCGCCTCATCAATTTCGTTTGCCGTCAGCAGATTCCATTGGCGAAGCAGCTGCAACCGCAATGCTTCCCAGGCGCAGCTAATGGGACTAGTCTCATTTCGGGACACTTCCTCATAGCTCCAAGGCATTCCCGCAGCCAATCTTTGGCCAGCCATTCCAGCAGCGTCATACATAGCGGCACATCCTTATCAGCGATCTAAGATCAACTATAACGGTGCCGGTATAAATCCGCCGTTGCGGCGTTGCATTGCCGCATAAAAAAAAGATAAAGGCGGGCAATTAGCGCAAAATAACCTACAGTTTTATAAAGCGGCGGTCAAAAAGAAGCCGCGGAGTATTTCCGCGGCTTCTTCTGAATCAAACACCGATTAGAGTATAAAATCATCCGCTGTCAGCGTGAAGTTACCCGCCAGGCGGATGCTCGCATCCGCCGAACCATCGCCATGCGAATCGAGCCACACTGTCGTTTCGGAGGCCGTATCATGCGTCACTCTCACCTCATGCGCCGTGCCCGTGAAGGCCAGATCGTTCAGGAAAGTGAAGTTGCCCTCATATCCGCTCAAATCAAGCTTATCACCTTCGGCCTGATTGAAGTCGTCAATGAAGTATTGATCCACGGTCGTGTCATCGCCAGCCGTGGTGTCATTGCCTTCACCACCGACTGTAGTGTCATTGCCCTCACCACCGGTCATGGTATCGTTGCCATCACCACCAACCGTGGAGTCATTGCCTTCGCCACCGGTCACGGTATCATTACCTTCACCGCCAGCGGTGGTGTCGTTGCCTTCCCCGCCATCTAACGTGTCGGGGGCGGAGATGAACTTAAATACATCCGCGCCCGGGCCGCCATGCAGTGTGTCGTTGCCGGCGCTGCCGTAAAGCGTATCGTCGCCGAAGCCGCCCAGCAGCCAATCATCGCCGTCCTGTCCATAGATAGCGTCATTATCGGCGCCGCCGCGAATCGTATCGCTGCCATCGCCGCCTTTCACGGTATCGCTACCCTCGGCACCCCAGACTTCATCATTGCCTGCGCCGCCGCTCACCTGGTCGTCGCCAACACCCCCCTTCGCGGTATCGTCGCCCTCACCGCCGGAGACGGAGTCGTTGTCCTCGCTGCCGCGAACATAATCGTTGCCATCGCCACCATAAATGGTGTCGTTGCCGACGCCACCCTGAACGAAGTCATCACCAACCCCGCCATAAGCCACATCATCGCCGACGCCGCCGCGGACATCGTCATTGCCCTCGCCGCCGTAGACGCTGTCGTTCTCAGTGCCGCCGGAGACGTTATCGTCGCCGCCGCCGCCATAGATGAGATCCGCGCCCGCGTGACTGAAGAGCTGGTCGTTGCCGTCGCCGCCCTGAAGCGTGTCGTCGCCGTCATTGCCGCTGATATGATCGTCGCCGGCAAGTCCCTTCAGGAGGTCGTTGCCTTCGCTGCCAAAAAGGTTGTTCGCCGCTTCGTCGCCAGTAAGGGTGTCATTGCCCGCATTGCCAAGCACGGCGCTTTGCGTCAGCGTGACGGCCAGTTCGTCATCATTGGGCGTTCCAATTACAGTATTAGCCATGGTTATTCTCCTTTGAATCGATTGATTTTTGGCTGTCGGCTTGCGGATCTTCATCCGCGCCCAACCCCACGAAAAGAGATGCCGGCCGCACGGATCTCTGCCTCCAGATAACGGCGCGAGGAATGCGGATGCATCCCGGCCTATCAGGCGAAGGGGAAACCTAGATGCGAGCTTATAAAATATCGAGAAGCGCAGGGTGCATGAATATAAGGAAACCGTGATTGCGGCTTTAGAGCGGGCTTCTGGAAACAACCGTTGCTATCGTCTTATTCTGCCCGTGGCGGGCCTGCCCGGTTTTTATCGACGATCGCGAACAGAATCAGCAGGAACGCCACCAGCCGAAGCAGGTAGATGCGCGGCTCCTGTTCGTCCGAATAAAATAATCCAAGAATGATGCGATTGATTCCCTCCACGCTGAAGGAAATCGCGAAGAACAGAAAGAACCTGTCGCGGGTTGTTTTCCAGAAGCGCAGGAAAAACAAGCTTGCCGTGAAGCAGGCCATGGCAACAGCGCCAAGAAGCATGGAATTCATCATCGTTCTCCTATTCGCTGTCCCAGATAAGGCCGTAAAGAAGGATCAGCATCGACAGAAGCGATACCGTCAGGCGCCAGGGGCTCAAATCCACCATCGTCGGCACCACCAGCTTGTCGATGACGAGCAAGACGTTATTGAGCGTCATCCCCATGAAGCACAGCCCGCCCCACAAAAGCACCCTGTACCCGCTCGCGCGGTAGGCGCGCAGCAGAAGCAGGCAGCACAGCAATGCCGCCAACGCGCATGATCCGTAAATAATGCCCGCCATGGTTATTCGTCCTTTCTGATTCGGAAAGCATTCGCGAATTTCTGGATTTTCGTTTTGGGTTTGGAGTGAATGATCTGCGTGATCGGCACCAGATACTTTGCGTAAAGCTCGGCCGTTCGGCCGATCATCGCATCCATTTCCGGAGATTTGGGCTGATACCGGTAAAGCGCCGAAGCGCCACCTCTGACTTCGAGAATTTCTAACTCGCAAAGCCTTGCCAGAATAGCGGTGGTGCTGCTTTCCTCGATGTAGAGATTTCCTGCCATCGCCGCCGCCGTCCACTCCGCCGCAGGGTCCGCCCTCAGAAGCAGCAGCCCTTCCCATTCCGCCACGGAATCGATGGTATCAAGCAGGAAACGCTTCACATCCTCCGGAATGCCATCGCCGTTCATGGGGAAGCCTGCAAACCGGTTAGGGTGTTGCACAGCATGGAAAAGTCGATGGGCTTGGTCAGGTGGATATTGAATCCGGCATGCCGCGCCTGTTCCTGATCCTCTTCCCTGCCATAGCCGGTGAGTGCAATAACATAGACCTCCGAGAGCTGGGAATCCTGGCGGATCGCACGCGCCACCTGATACCCGTCCATTCCCGGAAGCCCGATATCGCATAGCACGATCTGGGGCTGGAAATCCTGCGCCGCCTCAAGTCCCGCAGGGCCGGAATGCGCGATGCGCACCTCGTGTCCTTCCAATCCCAGAAGAAGACGAATGCTTTCCGCCGTATCCCGGTTATCCTCAATGACAAGAATGCGGTATTTCCTGCCATTCGTCTCCGCCGTTTCCTGGACAACCGCAGCATCCGCTTTTTGGTGTTGCTGGCTGACGGGGAGTTGAATCACGAATTCGGCGCCCTTTCCAAGACCTTCGCTGGCGGCACACACTCTGCCGCCATGAAGCTCTACCAATCCCTTCACCAAGGCAAGCCCAAGCCCTAGGCCGCCCTGGCCACGGTCCAGCCCCTGTTCGGCCTGTTGAAACACCTCGAATACGGAGGGGAGCATTTCCGCCGCAATGCCAATGCCTGTATCACGAATTGTAATGCGCGCGGTTCCATCCTTTTTATTCCGCGCCAACGTCACGCTTACCTTACCACCTTTTTTGGTAAATTTATGGGCATTATGCAGCAGATTGCCGATTGCCTGAACCAACCGCGTCCCATCGCCTTCCAGATAAATGGGAGCAGAGGGAAGGCTGAGTTCCAATTGAATGCCATCGGCAGCAAAAAGATTGCAGTAATCCTCTACGGTTTGGCGCACGATGTTGGTTAGGTCGCATGTCTCTTTGCGCAGGAAAATCTTTCCCCTGGCGATACGGGTCGCATCCAGAAGATCATCAATAAGCCTTGCCATATGGCTGACTTGCCGGTCGATAATATCACGCACTTCACCTAACCGCTGTTCCTTCAGGCCCATCATGCGCATCAGTTGCACTGCGTTGCGTATCGGACCGAGCGGATTTCGCAGCTCATGCGCCAGCATTCCCAGGAATTCATCCTTACGGCGATCGGCTTCCTGAATGCGCTCGATCAGCATGATGTTCTCCAACGCCACACTTGCCCGCGACACCAAATCGTACATCAGCGCCACTTCGCCGGGCTGATAGTAAGCGCCCTCTCGAACCCGGCCCAGAAGAAGCGCGCCCTGCGTCTTCCCCCTTACTTTTAAGGGCATCACCAGCAGCGATTCCAAAAGTGGAGCGTTTAGAGTTTTGGGCCAGAATTCTTTTAGTTCATCGCGCTTCAAAAGATAATGCCCGCCAGCTGCCATGCGGCGAAGGATTTTCTTCAGCGAAGGAAAAAACGGTGGGGTGGAAGGCATACCATCCCAGGCTTCCTGCCACCGCCACTTGATGTTGACAGGCTCACCTTCCTCACCTCCGAGCCACACCATGGCCATATCCGCCATATAGGAAACGGGAAGTTCCACCAGCGTGCGCATGATCTCCGCCCTGCTTTGCGAAAGCGCCAAAAGTTCGCTGAATCGGGCAAGAAACGCCGATTTACGGGCTTCTTCCTCGGCTGCAGTACGCCGGGCACGCTCTTCTGCCTGAAGCGCCGCCTGTGACCGCATCTGCTGCAATTCGATGAAAACACGCACCTTGGCGCGCAGAATCTCGGGGACTACGGGAGTTGGAAGATAATCCACCGCGCCGGTGGCGTACCCTTGCTGGGCGTGCATTTCATCCGTAAAGGCCGTTAGGAAAATAATGGGTGTCCGCGCCGATTTTCGGCGCCTGCGAATAAGCGACGCCGTTTCGAATCCATCCATGCCGGGCATGTTCACATCCAAAAGGATCACGGCGAATTCCTGGCGCAGCAACAGCTTCAGCGCCTCCTCTCCGGAACTCACGGTCACCACATTCTGGCCGAGATCTTCCAACATGGTTTCATAGACAAGCAACTTCTCCGGAAGATCGTCCACCACTAGAATATTTACTTTTTCCGGGACCGGTTCTTCCATGTATAAAAAACCGGGGTTAGAGGAGGATATACTGGTCACGTCGCCTCCCCGGTTAGCGATGCAGCCAAGCGCGTAGCACGGTCATCATCTGCTCAATATCCACGGGCTTGGAAAGGTAATCCCAGGCGCCCGCCTCGATGCACTTTTCACGATCACCCTTCATCGCCTTTGCGGTAACAGCCACGATGGGGAGATTCTTAAGATGTGATATCTTGCGGATTTCCCTGATGGTTTCCACCCCGTCCATCTCAGGCATCATGATGTCCATGAGCACGATGTCGACATCCTCTTCTTCTTCCAGGATGCGGATGGCATCTCGCCCATTATCGGCGGAAACGATGACCATGTGCATTTCCTCCAACACGCTGGTAAGGGCGAAGATGTTGCGGGCGTCATCGTCCACAATCAGCACTTTCCTGCCTGCGAGCAGTTTTTCGGAATGATGCAGCTCTGTCAGCTTCTCGCGGCCGGCATCGGAAAGCGCGTTGGCTGCGTAGTGCAGACGAAAAGCCGCCAAATCGAACAAGCGGTCAAGGGAATGCGCTCTGCTGACGGGCACCCGTTCGCCGAGCTTTCTCCATGCCTCCTCGTCGCCATCATCGCCGCCGTAGACAATGACGGGTATGGGTGAATGCACCATGTCACCATTTTCCTGATGCTCAAGAAGGGGCGCCACCATTCCTGGCGCATCAGCGCTAAGCACGATGCAGCCATAAGACTCTTTGCGAAGCGCCTTCCTGACCGCCTGCGCCGTACCAACCGCCGTCACCTGGATGTCTTCATGTTCAAACACATCCGCAAGCGCCTGCCGCTGTTTCGTATTTGGCCCAATGATAAGAAGGTTTTTCCGTTTGCGTTCTTTGAAACTGCCTATGACGCCGAGAAGCTTGTCCAGCACGTCGCGGCTCTGGATCGGCTTGACGACGAAGGCAAGCGCGCCTGAAGCAAGCGCGCGGCCGCGCGCCTCGTCCGTAGAAATCACGCATACAGGAATATGCCGCGTGTTCATATCGTTCTTCAGCCGCTCCATGACACGCCAGCCCTGCATGTCGGGAAGATGGATATCAAGCAGAATGGCGTCGGGTTTATAATCATTCGCCAGGGCCAGCGCCGCCGCCCCGAGCGACGTCACCAGCCCCTTGAACCCCTGCTCGCGAGCCGTGTCGAGCATGAAGCGCGCAAAACCAAGATCGTTCTCAACAATCAGCAGCACCCGGTCGGAGGGTTGAATGAAGTCGCGGTCATCGCCAACTTCGTTGATGATCTGCCCGAGTTCCTGCTCAACCGACTCATTGTGCGGGCCACGCAGGTCAATAATATCCTCCTGCGCTGAGAGTGAAGATACGGGAGGCGCTACCCGCTCGAATGATTCGATTGTTCCCGGCATTTTCCGTGCCCTCGGCGACGTATAGGTGATGGGTAGGTAAAGGGTAAAAGTGCTTCCGCGTCCGGGACTTGAAGCCAACCGGATTTCGCCGCCGAGAAGCCGCGAGAGTTCGCGGCTGATGGCAAGCCCCAGACCAGTGCCGCCGTATTTGCGGCTGGTGGAGCCGTCCGCCTGCTGAAAGGCTTCAAAGATGATCATCTGCTTGTCCGCGGCGATGCCGATGCCGGTGTCGGTCACCGAGAATGCCAGCACGCCTGACGCACGATTCAGCTCTTCGTTGTTCGGGCTCCATCCTGCCTGAACCGGCTCCACGATAAGCGTCACCTGGCCGTGATGCGTGAACTTGAAGGCGTTGGATAGCAAGTTCTTGATGATCTGCTGCAAGCGCTTGGCATCGGTGAACATCGCCTTGGGCAAGCGCTGGTCGAAGCGGATGAGGAAATCGACGTTCTTCGATTCCGCCACATGCTTGAACGTGCGCGCAACATAGCCGTGCAGGTCGTCCAGCCGCAGCTCGCCGCTTTCCACCACCACGGTGCCGGATTCGATCTTGGAAAGATCCAGAATATCGTTGATGAGCATCAGCAGGTCGTTGCCTGAGCTGTGGATGGTCTTGGCGTGCTCGGTCTGCTTTGGCGTGAGGTTGCCCTCCACGTTCTTGGTGAGCTGGTCGGAAAGGATAAGCAGCGAGTTGAGCGGCGTGCGCAACTCGTGCGACATGTTGGCGAGGAATTCGGATTTGTATTTCGAGGTCAGCGCAAGCTGTTTGGCCTTCTCCTCCAGCTCCTGGCGGGCCTGCTCCACTTCCTGGTTCTTGCGTTCCACCTCCTGGTTCTGCTGGGCGAGCAACAGCGCCTTGTCCTGCAGCTCCTCGTTGGTCTGCTGCAGCTGTTCCTGGCGGGTCTGTAGCTGCTGCGCCAGGGATTGTGACTGCTTGAGCAGGCCTTCCGTGCGCATGTTAGCTTCGATGGTGTGCAGCACGATGCCGATGGATTCGGTGAGCTGATCCAGAAGCGCCTGGTGGGAAGGGTTGAAACCTTCAAACGAAGCCAGCTCCAGCACGCCCTTCACCTGGCCTTCGAAGATGAGCGGCAGCACAAGCACGCTGCGCGCCGGCGCCTCACCGAGACCGGAGGAAATGCGGATATAGTCAGCGGGAAGGTTTTCCAACGCGATCTTGCGCTTCTCCAGCGCGCATTGCCCGACCACGCCCTGGCCAAGGCCTATCTGCTTGCCGATCTGCTCCTTGCCTTCCGAAGCGAAGCTCGCCAGCAGGGTCAGGCGCGGATTCTCAAGCGTATTATCAAGCACATAAAACTCCGCCTGCTGTGCTTCCACCACCGGACAGAGCTCAGATAGCACCATGCGGCCGACATTGGTCAAGTCTCGCTGGCCTTGGAGCATGCGGCTGAATTTGGCGAGGTTGGTTTTCAGCCAGTCCTGTTCCGTGTTCTTCTGCGTCGTATCGCGCAGGTTGCGGATCATCTCGTTGATATTGTCTTTGAGCACCGCCACTTCACCTTGTGCGTCCACGGTAATGGAGCGCGTCAAGTCGCCCTTGGTCACGGCGGTCGCCACCTCGGCGATGGCGCGCACCTGAGTGGTCAGGTTCGCGGCAAGCTGGTTCACGTTTTCGGTGAGGCCTTTCCAGGTGCCCGACGCGCCCGGCACTTTCGCCTGACCGCCCAGTTGGCCTTCGACGCCCACTTCGCGGGCCACGGTGGTCACCTGGTCAGCGAAGGTCGCGAGCGTGTCAATCATGCTGTTGATGGTATCAGCCAGCTCGGCGATTTCGCCTTTGGCTTCCACGGTCAGCTTGCGCTTGAGCTCGCCGTTCGCTACCGAGGTCACGACTTTCGCGATGCCGCGTACCTGGCTGGTCAGGTTGTCGGCCATCATGTTCACGGAGTCGGTCAAGTCCTTCCACGTGCCGGACACGCCTTCCACGCGGGCCTGACCGCCCAGCTTGCCCTCCGTGCCCACTTCGCGCGCCACGCGCGTCACTTCCGAGGCAAAGCTGCGCAGCTGGTCCACCATGGTGTTGATGGTGTCTTTGAGTTCCAGAATTTCGCCGGCCACGTCCACCGTGATCTTGCGTGAAAGATCGCCCGCAGCCACGGCTTTTGTCACGTCCGCGATGTTGCGCACCTGTCCCGTGAGGTTCGATGCCATGAAGTTCACGTTGTCGGTCAAATCTTTCCACGTGCCAGCCACGCCTTTCACATCCGCCTGGCCGCCCAGCTTGCCTTCGGTGCCCACTTCGCGCGCCACGCGCGTTACTTCCGAGGCGAAGCTACGCAGCTGATCCACCATGGTGTTCACGGTGTTCTTGAGTTCGAGAATTTCGCCTTTCACGTCCACGGTGATCTTTTTAGACAAGTCACCCGCAGCCACGGCTTTGGTCACGTCCGCGATGTTGCGCACCTGGCCGGTCAAATTGCCTGCCATGGAGTTCACCGAATCGGTGAGGTTCTTCCACGTGCCGCCGACGCCCGGCACATCAGCCTGACCGCCCAGCTTGCCTTCCGTGCCCACTTCGCGCGCCACGCGCGTCACTTCCGAGGCAAAGGAGCCAAGCTGATCCACCATCGTGTTGATGGTGTTCTTCAGCTCCAGAATTTCGCCGGCCACGTTCACCGTGATTTTGCGCGAAAGATCGCCGTTCGCAATCGCGGTCGCCACCTCGGCGATGTTGCGCACCTGGCCGGTCAGATTGCCAGCCATCATGTTCACGGAGTCGGTGAGATCCTTCCACGTGCCAGCCACGCCTTTAACATCCGCCTGGCCGCCCAGCTTGCCTTCGGTACCCACCTCTCGCGCCACGCGCGTCACTTCCGACGCGAAGGAGGAAAGCTGATCCACCATGGTGTTGATGGTGTTCTTCAGCTCCAGAATTTCGCCTTTCACGTCCACGGTGATCTTTT
>JAFLCR010000249.1 GCA_017302755.1 Alphaproteobacteria bacterium | reverse complement strand
GAAGAGCACGGGGTCGCTCATATGTTTGGCCTCGAAGCGCGTGGGGCCGCGCACGAGGTCGTTCCAGTGCACGTCCTCGTCGGCGAGGAGGAAACGCCAGTGAGGTTTGCGGCCTTCCGCTTCGAGTTTCGCCTGCTGCTCCTGGGTGATCTTGAGGCCGGAACGGTCGTAAACCGGGGGTACGCCGCGCGAAAGCTGGTTCTTGCGCTTGAATTCGAGTTCTTCCGGCGTTTCATAACAGGGATAAAGCCTGCCCGCATCAATCAGCTTCTGGCCGGCGGCCTTGTAGTGGTCGGTATGATCCATTTGGCGGGCTTCGCGATCCCAGCTAAGGCCGAGCCACTGCAGGTCCTCGCGGATGGCCGCTTCGAATTCGGGCCTGGAACGTTCCTGATCAGTGTCGTCGAGCCGCAGGAGGAAGGCGCCGCCGTGCTTTTTCGCGAACAGCCAGTTCACCAGCGCGGTGCGGATATTGCCGATATGGAGCAGGCCGGTGGGGCTGGGAGCGAAGCGGACGTTGACGGTCATCGGCGGTATTTACTCGAAATGGGGTAACGCCGGTCGATGCCGAGGGTGCGGGTGCTTACCTTCGCGCCCGGCGCGGATTGGCGGCGCTTGAATTCGGAAACATAGAGCAGACCCACCACTTTTTCCACCACGGCGCGTTCGAAACCCCGTGCAATGAGGGATTCGGCGGATTCATCCTCTTCGATCAGGCCACGCAGGATGGCGTCGAGCACGTCGTAAGGGGGCAGGCTGTCCTGGTCGGTCTGGTTGGGGCGAAGTTCGGCGGTCGGGGCTTTGGTGATGGAGCGCTCGGGAATCGCCCTGCCCTGCTCGTTGCGCCAGTTGGCAAGAGCGTAGACTTCGGTTTTGTACACGTCCTTGAGCACGTTGTAGCCGCCGCACATGTCGCCGTAGAGCGTCGCGTAGCCGACGGCCATCTCGGATTTGTTGCCCGTGGAAAGCAGCATCGCGCCGGTGGCGTTGGATATGGCCATCAACGTCAGCCCGCGCGCGCGGGATTGAAGGTTCTCGGCCGCCAGTTCCGGAAGCGGATCTCCGGCGGTTTTTGCCAGGGATGCACGGCACGATTCCACCAGCGGCTCAATGGAGACGGTTTCCAGTTTGATGCCGAGGAGTCTGGCGGTTTCCTCTGCGTCCTCCATGCTGTCCGTGGAGGTGTATTTGGACGGAAGGCGCACGCCGGTGACATGCGCTTTCCCCAGCGCGTCAACAGCGACGGCGGCAGAAAGCGCCGAGTCGATGCCGCCGGAAAGACCGAGCAGGATGTGCGTGAATCCATTTTGGGAAATGTAGGATTTGAGGCCGAGCTTCATGGCGCAATAAGTGCGCTCCAAATCCGAGAGGGTGCGGGTTTCGCCGGATGACAGAGGCAAGGAAACCATGGCGATCTCCTCCTCAAACTCCTTCATGCGCCGCACGACATTGCCATGCGCGTCGGTGGCGAAGGAAGCGCCGTCGAAGACCAGTTCATCCTGAGCGCCAACGGCATTGAGGTAGAGCACGGGAGCATTGACAGCGCGCGCCGCCGACGCGCAGACTTTTTCGCGGCGCTCCAGCTTGCCGTGCTCAAAGGGTGAGGCGTTAGGCACAATGATGATATCCGCCGCTTTGATGCTTTGCACGGCGGGAAGCGTCCAGATGTCCTCACAAATGACAACGCCGAGCGTGTGACCGCGAAAGGAAAACGACGTGGGCAACTTGCCGGGAACGAAGACGCGCTTTTCGTCGAACACGCCGTAATTGGGGAGGTCGCGCTTAAGGGCGGCAATTTCAATCTTGCCAGCCTCAAGCAGCAGCGCGGCATTGTAGGCGTGGCCGTCCGTGCGCCAGGGCGCGCCGATCAGCAGGGCCGGGCCGCCATCCTTCGTCGCCTCGGCGAGGCGCAGCATGGAGGCATGGCATTGATCAAGAAAATCCGGACGCAGGATCAAGTCCTGCGGCGGGTAACCGGCGAGGCTCATTTCCGGAAACGCAACAAGACTTGCGTCTTTCGCCTGCGTGCGTGCGTGCAGGATGCGCCGCTCATTGCCCGCGATATCGCCCACGGGGAGCGTGATCTGCGCCAGGGCGATGGTCAGCGCATGAGCCATGGAGGATTACTTCTTCACTGCCGCCGCAAGTTCGGGCACGGCCTGGAAGAGATCGGCGACGAGGCCGTAATCGGCGACTTCGAAGATGGGAGCGTTTTCATCCTTGTTGATCGCGACGATCACCTTGCTGTCCTTCATGCCCGCGAGGTGCTGGATCGCGCCGGAGATGCCGACGGCGACGTAGATCTCAGGCGCGACGACTTTGCCGGTCTGGCCCACCTGCCAGTCATTGGGTGCGTAACCGGCGTCCACGGCGGCGCGGCTTGCGCCCACCGCGCCGTTCAATGCGTCGGCAAGGGATTCGATGACGGCGAAATTTTCCTTGCTTCCCACGCCGCGCCCGCCGGAAACGACGACGCGGGCGCTCGTGAGTTCGGGGCGTTCGGATTTCGTGGCTTCAAGCCCAACAAATCGCGCGAGCGGCGATGCGCCTTTCGGCGTAACGTTCT
>JAFLCR010000248.1 GCA_017302755.1 Alphaproteobacteria bacterium | reverse complement strand
CCCCTCAGAGGGGGAGGGTTGGGGTTGGGGTTGGGGTAGGGGTTGTTGAGACAACCCACGCCCTTTCGCCTACCCCCACCCCAACCCTCCCCCTCTGAGGGGGAGGGGGTAGAAGTCTCCCATACGCCGAAGAATGATAAAGAAAAAATGGGCTGGTCCAGCGCGCTCCGCCACATCATGATCATTTCCTGTTCAGGTTCTTAAGAAGCACCTGTACCATGAAGGAGGTGGAGGGTTCAATATCGCGGTCGCGGGTGTATTCGCGGGACAGGACGGAGCTGACCGTCAGGCACTCATTTTCGAAGACCAGCCCGCCGGAAGTGCTGATCCACCCCCCGTTTTCCGAGAGGTCGCGCCTTCCGCTGGCCAGCACCGACCACTGTTCGGCGAAGCGGTACGAAGCCGCCGCCATAATCTCCTGACGGCGAAGGATAAATGGCTCATCTTCCAGGTAAATGTAATTGATGTTGAACATGTAGGGATCCTGGCTGAAAAACGCCGCGATCTCGCTGCGTTTCAGCTCCACCTGATCCTGGGCGACGCGCCAGCGGTAGATCAAGTCGGCGAATCCGCCATAGTTGTATCCGACATGGCCGACATAATCGGAAAAGTTGTCTCCCAGCCCTCCGTGGAGGGGGTAAATGTCACTTTTGCTTGCCTGCCAGGCCTGGCCGAGCAGCGCATCCACGGTGTGCTTGCCCATATAGGCCGCGCCGCGAAGGCCGGCGGCGGCGCGCACGCCGTCCTCCACCTGGTCGAGGCCGGGGGAACGGTTGATGCGGAACAGATTGGAATCACCGAATTCAAGGTATTGGCTGTCCTTGTTGGGAATTTCCACCGAATTGCGCCCGTTCGGCGACACCACCACCTGCGCCACCGGCTCGATCAGGTAGTTGGCGTCCTCGCCGTAGCGCATGAAGGGGTAACGCCAGCTCGCATAAGCCGTGGGTATGGCGCGTTGTTGCGTGCCGTTGAACAGCGAGCCGTCGGTTTGAGGCTGGTCGGTGACGTCGTAGATGTCGCCGCGCACCTGCGTGCCGAATTCCCAGATCTGGCCACCTTCGGTCACCCAGGGCAGGCGCGCGCCGGTAAGCAGCGACAGGCGCTGGCTTTCCGAGCCGACGCTCTGGGTCAACATCATCGCGTCGCCCATGCCGTAGAGGCGAAGGCCATGCCAGAGCGGGTCGGTTTCATAAGAGACTTCCGCCAAAGGCGCGACCACGGGCGTACGGCCGGGGTCGTCGTTGGGGCGCAGGCTCTGGAAAGAAAGCGCCTGGAGGCTGGCGTAGCCGCGGTTTTTCATGCCTTCCAGGAAGACGCGGGAGGTGAGCGTGTCCTCTTCGCCGAAATCGTAGCGCAGGAGGTAGGTCTGGTCGCTGGCGCGCTTGGCGTCAAAGCCCAGATCCCAATGTTCATCCAGGTTGAAGCGGCCGTTGCCTTCGATGTAGCCGCGGAAATGCTTTCCGTCGATGCGGTTGCCGAAATCGTCGCGGCGATCGGCATTGGTGGCGCTGCCCTTGATTTCGTATTGCCCCCACGGCGTCAGGTGACGGAACTCGCCCGCGATCACCGGCCCTTCGCGGCTGGTGAGGATGGGGGTGAGGGTGGCGTCCATCTCCGGCATCAGGTTGAGATAGACGGGCAGCTCGAACACACCACCAAGCTGTGAGGAAACCTTATACGTCGGAATGAGCACGCCGGTCTTGCGATCGGCGTCGGGCGTGGGGTGGGAGAAATACGGGGTGTAGAAGATGGGCACGCCCTCGAACTCCACCCAGGCGTCGCGGTATTTCACGCGCTGGGCCTCGTCGTCGTAGAGCACGTCGTCGGCGGCGATTTGCCACAGCGGCATGTCCTTGGGATCGTTGGCGCAGAGCTTGCAGGGGGAATAGACCGCCTGCTTCATCTGGATGCGGTGCTCGTCGAGCCGGCGCGCCTCATTGGCGGCAAAGAGAGAATTATCCGAAAGACGGGCGCGGAACTGGTGGATCACGCCCTGTTTCATGTCCTGCTTCAGGCGCACCTCGTGAGCGAAGTAGACGTTGCCGTCCGGCTCCAGCACGCTCACCTTGCCCTTGGCGGTCACGACGTTGGATTTCTGGTCGTAGGTGAGCGTCTGCGAGCGCAGGATGCGGGAGCCTTGCGTCACCTCCACGTTGCCGCTGGCAAGCACGATGGCTTTTTGCTGGTCGTAATGGACTTCGTCCGCTTCGAGCAGCACAGGCTGGGAGGGATCGATCTGCCGCTGCTGAAAGCTGCGCGCCATGGGGCTTGCGGGTTTAGTGGCGGCAAGCGCGCCCTCTGCCTGCCAGGCAAGCGCCAGCGCAAGACAGAAAAGTGGCAGCTTCGTATTCATTTTTACTGATTACAAGCCGTGCGCGGCACGCACAACTTGTTTTGTTCGGTTGCGCCCGCTTCCCCCTTCGCTCTTCGAGCTTCGGCGGACAAGCCGCTTCCCGCCTTGCGGGAATGCTCACATGGAACGCCGCCGTGTGCGGCGGGCTGACGGCTTTTGTTCGTTGTTCCCGCTCCGCTTCCCGCCTTGCGGGAATGCTCACATGGAACGCCGCCGTGTGCGGCGGGCTGACGGCT
>JAFLCR010000247.1 GCA_017302755.1 Alphaproteobacteria bacterium | reverse complement strand
CCGCATCTCGGCAGGGGTCAAGCTGGCGGCCAAGAGCGGAGTGTTCGAGGACATCGCTGCTCCGGGCACCTATGGTGGGTTCCCCGCCGTGCCGGTGAAAGAATGGCATCGTCAGAGTCTGGCCATCGCCAAGCTGGCGCGCCGCAAGCCGCAAGAGGTGTCCTGAGGTTAGGTATATGAGCACGGTAACCATGACAAATCTTCCCTCCACAGAGGTTCGGGATATTCCGGTGGAACGCATCATGGAGATGATTCCCCACCGCCCGCCCTTCCTGATGATCGACCGCGTGATCGAGGTTGTGCCAGATGTCAGCGCCGTCGGCCTCAAAAACGTGACGATCAATGAGCCTTTTTTTGCTGGGCATTTCCCAGGCCATCCAATCTTCCCCGGCGTGTTGATGATTGAAGCCATGGCGCAGACATCTGCGGTGCTCGTCGTGCAGACGCTCGGCGAGGAGGCGGAAGGCAAGCTGGTCTATTTCATGGGCATCGACGAGGCGCGTTTCCGCAAGCCCGTGGTTCCCGGTGATGCGCTGTATTTCCACGTCTACAAAGAACGTAACCGTGGCGCAGTATGGAAATTCCGCGCCGAGGCGAAAGTGAACGGCACCCGCGTGGCGGATGCGACGTTCTCCGCCATGATCGTGGACCGCTGATGGGGAATATCCACGCAACCGCGATTGTCGACCCGAAGGCCAGGATCGGAAAGGACGTATCCATTGGCGCCTATTGCGTCATTGGGCCGGACGTGACGCTTGGCGATAACGTGGTGCTGGAATCCCATGTCGCGGTAGCCGGGCGTACGGCGATCGGCGCCGGCAGCCATGTTTTTCCTTTCGCTTCCCTTGGTCATGCGCCGCAGGATCTGAAATACAAGGGCGAGCCGTCCACGCTCACCATCGGCACGCACGCCATCATCCGCGAATACGTCACCATGAATCCCGGCACCGAAGGCGGCGGAATGCACACGACCGTGGGCGATCATTGCCTGTTCATGGCCGGATCACACGTGGCGCATGACTGCAAAGTCGGGAATTATGTGATTCTCGCCAACAACGCCACGCTCGCCGGGCATGTCACGGTGGGCGACCATGCGATTATCGGCGGCCTTTCAGCCATCCATCAATTCGTGCGCATCGGCAAGCATGCGATCATCGGTGGCATGTCGGGCATTGAAAGCGATGTCATTCCCTTCGGCTCGGCCATGGGCGAGCGCGCCAATCTGGCGGGGTTGAACCTGGTGGGCCTCAAGCGCCGTGGTTTCGTGCGCGAGGACATTCACGGCCTGCGCGCCGCTTACCGGATAATTTTCGACCCCTCGCTCGGCCATTTCGCAGACCGCCTGAAACAGGCGGAGAAACAGCTTGCCGACCGTCCCGCCGTGCGCGAATTGCTTGATTTCCTGCTTGCGGATTCCAGCCGGGCCATCTGCAAGCCGCTGTCGGCGGACCTGGAAGACGAACAAGCGGCCTGATTTATGTCGACCAAACTTGGCATCATTGCGGGAAAGGGAACGCTTCCCGAGGAAGTGGCGCGCGCCTGCGAGGCCGCCGGACGGTCGTATTACATCCTTGCCATCGAGTCCGAAACCGACCCCGGCCTCACCGTGAACCGCCCGCACGCCTGGGTGCGCATGGCAGCGGTGGGCAAGGCGCTGAAGCTGCTGCGCGCCGAAGGCATCCGCGAAATCGTGTTCGCGGGTGGGATCGAGCGCCCATCCTTCACAACGCTGATTCCCGACATGGCGGGCGCGAAGCTGATGGGCCGCATCCTTTCCGCCCATCACGGCGGAGGCGGGGATGACGCCCTGCTTGGCGTGCTGGTGAAGTTCATGGAGGATGAGGGGTTCACGGTGACGGGTGCGGAGCAGATTGCAGGCAACCTGCTCGGTGCAGGTGGGGTGCTTGGAAAAGTGCAGCCCACAGAAGCTGACAGGCGCGATATTGCCCTTGGTCTGGAAGTTGCCCATGCACTCGGCAAAATGGATGTTGGACAGGCCGTGGTCGTGCAGCAGGGCATGGTGCTGGGGGTGGAAGCCATCGAGGGCACGGACGCGCTGATCGCGCGCTGCGCCGTGCTGAAGCGCCCCGGCGGGGGGGGCGTGCTGGTGAAAGCAAAAAAACCGCAGCAGGACAGCCGCGTCGATCTGCCGAGCCTCGGCCCGATCACCGTGGAGAAAGCTGCGGCGGGCGGTTTTGCCGGCATTGCGTTTGAAACCGGCGGCACGTTGCTGTTGCAGCGGGAAGAGGCGGTGGTGCTGGCCGACAGGCTCGGAGTGTTTCTCTATGGCGCGTGATCCGCTCGTCTACCTCATTGCCGGCGAACCTTCCGGCGACCTCCTGGGTGCGCGCCTCATGGCGGCGCTCAAGGAGCAGGCGGAGGGAAAGATCCGCTTTGCCGGCATCGGCGGCGAGAAGATGCAGGCGGAAGGTTTGAAGTCGCTCTTTCCCATGAACGAAATTTCGCTGATGGGATTCCTGGAGATCGTGCCGCACATCCCCCAGCTGCTGCGCCGCATTAAGGAAACGGTGAATGATATTTTCCTGAGGGAACCCGGCGTGGTCATCACCATCGATTCTCCGGGGTTTACTTTCCGTG
>JAFLCR010000246.1 GCA_017302755.1 Alphaproteobacteria bacterium | reverse complement strand
GCGCCTGGATGAAGAGGGCGCCCAGCCAGTGCGGCAGCAGCGCCGCATGGGCCGCACTTTCCGTATGGCCATGCAGATCGAGCACCGCCTCAATGGCGCGCGCCGATTTGCGCACCGGTTTGAAGGCTTTTGCATCTCCCGCGCCTGGAAGCAACGGGGGCAGATTTTTTCGAAGAACAGGCTGTGGCCGTTCTTCTTTCTTTTCCCTGTTGCCGGGAGAAGGAGGCAATGGCACAGCCTCCGGCAATAATGCGGAAGAATGGAGCTTTTCATAGTCGCTGGTCACGTCGCGCCAGACGCGGCGGTCATCGTCGGAAAGGTCGAACCCGCCTTTGCCGGGCTTACGACCGGTCATTTCTGGGAACCAGCACATAGGCCGCGCCGCGCGCGCTCATGTACCCCGCCAGTTCCTCGGCGCGCTTGCCATGACCGAAGAAAATATCGATATGCCCGTCCTTGACTCCACCGCCCCTGTCCTGCGCCATCATCAGGCGTGTATAAGGCGCGCGTTTGCCCTGTGGCGTATCGGGAAGGCGCGTGACAATGTAGACTGGCGACCCGTCGGGAACCAGGGTTTCATCCACTGCTGCGGAGCGCTCGGGGGTGAGCGGCACGCCAAGCGAGCCGTGCGGACCTTCGCCGCCGCCGGATTCACGTTCCCGGAAAAAGACGTAGCGGGGATTTTCCTGCATCACCTGCGCCGCCCTTTCTGGATTGGCGCGCAGCCAGGCTTTGATGGAGGGCGAGGAAATAGTGCCCGGCTCCATCAGCCCGCGTTCCTGCATCACCTTGCCGAGCGAGACATAGCTTCGCCCGTTATTGCCCGCATAGCCCACGCGCATGACACCGCCGTTATCCAGCGCGATGCGGCCCGATCCCTGCACCTGCAGGAAGAAAAGATCCACGGGATCATCCACCCAGGCCAGCTCCAGGCCGCGCCCTTTGAGAATGCCACTATCAATCTCGCTGCGCGAGAAATAAGGCTTTTGCGTCATCGCTTCTTCAGGCATGCGGTAGAGAGGTGCGCGGTAAGCTCCTTTCCTGGTGCGCGAGCCGCGAAGCTCCGGTTCATAATATCCCGTGAACAACACGCTCGGGCCATTTTTACCTGGAAGGGCGCGCGCGGTGAAATTCTGTTCGAAGAATGCTTTGGCGTTCTTGGCCGACGCGGCAGCCGCGCAAACTTCCCGCCACATATCTCGACCGGCGACTTTTTGACACGACGTGCGGAACGTTCTCAGCGCGGCAGCGTGGTCATCCTTTTCCCATCCCGGCAGGTTTGCCACGGAAAGCTCGCCCATGTTGACACTTGGAACCTCCACCAGTGATGGCGCCTCTTCCGGTTCTGCCTGCGTGCGTGCCGGCGGAGCTTCGCGGCCGGAAGAAGCGCAGCCGGAAAGCGTCAGGAGAAGCAGCGCGGCAGCCAATGCACGCATCATGCCGCCACCAGCTTCCAGTTCGGGTTGGAGCTGGAAAGGTTGCGCTCGAACGTCCACTGGTCGAGCACCTTGTCGATCTTGCCGGGATCGCCGCGCACGATCGTACCATCCCTGCTGCGCACCACCACGATCTGCTCGCTGACGAAAGAAACGGTCAGCGTTGCCACCGTTCCTTTCAACTGAGCTTCGGTGATGCGGGCATCTTCCAGCGACACCAGGGTGCGCTCCTCGCGCTCTTCACCTTGATGCTCCATAACCGACGAAAAATCTTGGTATACTTCTTCGCTTACCAGCATCCGCAGTGTTTTCTTATCCGTTTTGTTCAGCGCTTCCAGCACCATCTCAAAGGCGGTGCGGGCACCCTGCAGGAATTTTTTGGCGGAAAACTGCCGGTCCAAAGCCTGCATGGCCATGACAGTCTTCGCGAATTGCGGATCGCCCAGCTCTTGCGGCGAGGGGGGAGCTATTACTTCCTGCTCCTCTTCCCTGTGCCCGGGCAGATGGATAATTTTTTCCTGTTGAGCAATAGGTTCGCGCCTTATTTCCGGCGGCGGAATCTCATGCCCGATGCGCTTGCCAAGCACGGATTTAAGCCGCCAGGCAATGAACCCGGCGATGGCGGCAAAGAGAATGATGTCAGTAAGCACGGTTATTCTTGCATCCAGAGTTGCGTCTACAGGCAAAATGCTGGATAAGCGTACGTGATTTGCGACGCTTTTCCAACCATAAAGAGTCGTGAAGCATGGCGATCGGCGGTGGTGGAACATGCCCACGGCGCTTTTCGCGAAACCAATGACTTACCCGGTAGCGAATCATGAACACCAAGCTCCAGCGCCGCATTATCGTCAACGGCCAGTACGTGAAGGATCTTTCCTTTGAAAGCCCGAATGCTCCCGGCAGCCTCATGCAACTCAGCGAGCGGCCGAAAATCGATATTTCTTTCGACATGCACGGCAATCCCCTCAAGGAAGAGGTCTATGAGCTGCTGATCCGCACCACCTGCAAGGCATCGATGGCGGATGACAAATCCCTCTTTGTCGTCGAAGTTGCGTATGGCGGCGTGTTCACCATTCCGGGCCTCAGCAAAGAAGAGGCGCAGCCCGTGCTAATGATCGAGGCCGCAACCCTGTTGTTCCCCTTCGTCCGCCGCCTGGTGGCTGATGTGACGCGCGATGGCGGCTTCCCGCCGCTGCT
>JAFLCR010000245.1 GCA_017302755.1 Alphaproteobacteria bacterium | reverse complement strand
GCATGGCGACTGCCGCTGCCGTCGACCGGCCTGCAGCTGCGACTCGGTCGCGGATCGTGGCGCCATGCCATCATCGGCATCGACTCGTTGCCCCTGATCGAACGCCTGCGCGCCGCAGGCGCCACATCGATTGCACAGGGCCGCAGCGCCTCCCGCGCCGCGATCCTCGGCCACGCCGTGCATGCATCACTGCATCGCCTGCTCGACCATCCCGCCTTCAAGTTCGGCCTGTTCCCGCTGCTGCCCGCCCTGCCCGCCTTCCGCCTGCACCAGGTCATTGCCTACGGCGGCACCTTCGGCGAATGGCAGACCTACGGCGCCAAGGCCTGGCTGCTCGCCCTCTTCGTCTGGTGGGCCTCCTGGGCCGTCAACCTCGCGATGATCGCCGCCGGCCTCCGCGTGCTCGTCGAAGCCGGCACGCTGCTGCCGCTTGCGCTGCGCCCGCAGAAGACGATGGATGTCCGGCGCGTGTTGGAGATCGCCGCGCGGGTGATCTTCTACATCGGTGTGCCATTGTGGCTGGCGGTGCGGTTGTGGCCGTGGTGAGCACGCAGCGCACGCGTCACGACGGCACCGATTCATCCATACCAATTGACCTGTCCTATCAGACAGAAAGGTCGTCGCCCGTCATCCGCCGCATGTATTGCCGTGAAATCGCCGGCAATGGCTGTGATTCCGCAAACAAGCCATCGGACCTGAAAGCACCTCATGCCGGCTTGATGTCGGGGCATGCGTGCTGCGACAAGATATATCCGGGGTATGCCTGCCGTGTATTTCGCCGAAGCGCGATCAGCCATGGGCCGCGATATCGGGCTATTTCGCCATTCCTTATGGAATTCATATGATTGACGGGCTGAAGATGCTTCTGGCAGCATCTGGGCTACACCCCAGCTTGGGGTCTATTTGCAGTTAGGCGCCTCACGTGAGCACATCACAGCTGAAACTTCTTAATGATCTATCGTACATCGTTGAGTGTGCGGCGATGGATCACTTGGGCGAAGCGAAGCGAGAACTACGCGTGCTGTGCGAAGAACTGGAGAGCGCGGATCCTGGGTTAGCTGATTCCCGTGTCAAGAGGCTGCACAACGAGCTCGCCAGTATCGATTATTGCTATCGCCATGATGACCGCTTCACAGGAACATCGAAGCTCAACTCGCTTTTGCGCAGTGAGTGGCGGCAATGCCTGCTGCAAAGCGAACACGACCAAGCTATGAAATCCATACCTGCACCGTGGCACACCAAACTGGGATTCAGTCTATTTTTCTTTGTGGTATGTGCGCTGTGGCTGCCAGGACTCATTGCAGTGGCCCTGCGGGCACTGTTGGATCAGCGCGCAAACTTCTTCCACGATTTTGGCATTCTTAGCTTGGTGGCGCTTGTGGTTGCATCGGGGCTTTCTGGGGCTGCGTACCTAAATCATGCAAAGGCCCGCGAGGGAGGTGCCTAAAAATTCGTTCAAGCCGTCCCCCATCGTGGCATCGGCCAAGTGCCTGCGCTACGCTAGCACGTGTCCGCCGCCCCGCTGCGGGGCGGCTTAACTCAGGCGTTAGAGCGTACTAAAAATGTCGCAGGTTAAGCACAAGCCGTTTGATGGCCTCGACGCACGCTACAGAGGAAATCTCTCCACGTCCGCATGGTCGCTTTGCGTCGGAGCTGGCGTTTCCTTCGGGCTGGTTCCCACTTGGCAGGAACTTACGAGGTGCGTCGTAAACGAGGCATTTGGAACCACATACGACAACGCAGGATTTGATGGACTCGTTAAGTCAACGCGTTGGAGTTTGGACGCACTTTTGCAAGGCGCAGCAAATAAGCTAGCGCTCCTAGGCAAGCCCGATGCCGTATTTGGCGAACTCCTTGAGGCTGGCCTCTATTCCGACCTATTGAGGCAGGCGAAATCTGCTGGGCTAGAGAAGTGCTTAAGTGACGCATTAAACAATCCGCGCTGGTTAAAAAAGGACGAGATCCTTCACCTCACAGACTTCTTCGAAAAGACCCACGGCGGGAGTACGCTGGTGAACTTGTCTCGTTCGCTGGCGGAGGCAAAAGAAGCGCGGAAAGGGCCACAGGCGATCATTAACTTCAACGCTGATACGCTTCTCTTTGCTTTGCTAGACTTATTTCTCATACGCGCACATGCGACCAAGATCGGAAAATGGGAGCACCCCACCTTTTCTTTCGTCAAAACGCTTCGTGGCATTGACGGATTACCCTCTGGTGCAACGCCAATCTTCCACTGTCATGGAGCCGTCGCACCTTCGCCAAGTGGCAGATTGAAAAAGGCAAAGCGCCGAGACTCCCGAGAGCACCTCGTTTTCACCGAGGCTGACTATCTGAGCATCGCCGGAAACGTTGCCACCTGGGCGCAGTCCCTTTTTCTTTTCCACGCCCAAAGCTCAAGACTCTTAATCGTGGGACATTCGTTATCCGATCCAAACATTCGTAAGTGGCTGGCTTGGAGCCTCAGTAGCTCTCTTGAAGAAATGACAGCTGTTAGTGACGCGAAATATTTTACTGCGCGCCATGTATGGGTGGCCCGTCGCCCCAAGGAAGCTGCTCAGCGCGAGATCCAAGAGGTTTCTCTGCTTCATTTGGGCGTTCGTGTGTGCTGGGTGGAGGACTGGGGGCAAATCGGCGATGTTTTTAATAACTTGCTGGCACTGTGAATCGCCCAAGGTTCCGTAGACAGTCAGTGCAGCAGGGTGAGCTTTCCGCCCACCGTTCCCACCGAGCGCCTGACCGCGATGCAGAATAATGCCCGCCCCATTCGACACGTCCTGA
>JAFLCR010000244.1 GCA_017302755.1 Alphaproteobacteria bacterium | reverse complement strand
GTCACGTGCGCCTGGGCCATGTTTCTCTCATGTCCTTTGTGTCCATCATTACCCCCGCCTTCCGCGCCGAATCACACCTCGCCCGCGCCGTGGCGAGCGTGCGCGCACAGACCCATCCGAACTGGGAGATGATTATCGTTGCCGATGACGGTGCCGACTACGCCTCTCTCCTCGCCTCCCAAAACATTTCCCTGGAAAAACTGCGCTTCGCGTCCACCGGAGGCTCGGGCCTTGGCCCGTCGCGCGCCCGCAACATCGCGCTGGATCTCGCGCGCGGCGACTGCATTGCCCTGCTTGATGCCGACGACGCCTTCCACCCCGAGAAACTGGAACGCCTGCTTCCCGCCGCACTCACGCACGGCGTTGCACTTTCCGCCATGGAGTTTTTTGACGACGCCACAGGCCTTCCGCTTCGCAATGCCAATAAACCGCACCCCGGCGGCCTCATCGGGGCAGACGAGCTGTGCCTGGCCAGCCTGCACTCCTATAGCCAATTGGTGATAAACCGCGCCCGTGTGCCCGCGCGCTGGACGGAAACCCGCCATCTGTGGGAAGATTTGCTTTTTGCACTATCCTGCCTCGACAACGCGGGCCAAGCCTGGTTCGAGCCATTGCCTCTGCACCGCTACTACCGCCGCGCCGATTCGCTGTGCAACGCGCCCGAAGCCGCCAGGCGCTTCATCGGCGAAGCCGGAGCCATCCTTGCCTCGCTGGAGGCCGGCGCGCCCGCATTCAAAAACCCCGCGATCGCAGCAACGTTGAAACGCTTCCTTGAAGGCCGTCTTGCTCTTGAGGAGCGCTTCGAGGCCGCATTGCATGCGGGCGAATGTGTGGATTACCAGGATTTCATGCACCAAAACCTGGCACTCTTTCACCGCTTGTGACCTCTGAAAATGCAAAGAGCGCCGCAGCCTAGGCTGCGACGCTCCCTAAAATCCCATATTCGGGCGGCTGTTACCAGCCGTTCGATTCTGCAGGTTCGGTGCGGAACGTGCTCTGGCGGTAGGAATCGAGTTCAGCCTGCGACGTGCTGGCCACCTCGAAGGAACCCGCCTGAGGGGTCACATTCTGCATAGCATTATGGGAAAGGACGAGCGCGGCAATAGCCGGCATCACAAGACGATACTTAAACATGTTGTTTGCTCTATGGTTGTTGTTTGTTGTGTTTGGATGGAACCGCTACATGATGGTTTTTGGGAAACACCACATAACTTAACGTTCCGCTGCCTCTATACCGCCCTATTTCCCCAACCTCAAGTCCTTTTTCGCATACCGGTCGGGTTGTCACAAAACCGTCATCAAACACCAGCTATAGCCGCAGGCACTATAAAAGCCCACTATATTGAGTAATTTAAGCCGTCGAATCAGTCAGGGTTACCGATATTACAAAGCCTGGAGCCATGCAAAGAACGCACACCTGCCAATCCGGAGTTTAGCTGCAGCGGCTGCGGGCCGCCGTCCGGTCGAGAAGCTGCGGCACCACCTGGCAGAGCAAGCTCGCCGCCCACCATAGGATCAGCGCGGCCATGGCCAGCGCCATCAGCGGGTCAAGCCTCGTCCAACCCCAGGCCGCCGCCGCAACACCCGCGATTGCCGCCAGTGAAGTCGCCGCGTCGGAAAGCAGATGCAGGTAAATGGCTCGCAGATTGTGGTCCCGCGCAGGATGGCCGTGATGCCCCTCCACCATCGCGTGTCCATGGCATTCCGGGCAGCCCTTGAGCAGCCACACACACAGCAGATTAACCAACAGCCCCAGCACGGCCAGTGTCAATGCCCCGTGCGTATGTATTTCCCCTGGGTGCTGAAGGCGCTCCAGCGCCTCCAACCCGAGATGCGCACCCGCCACAAGCAGGATGATGCCATTGGCGAACCCGCCCATCGCCCGCATCCGCGCCACGCTGTATGCCGAACCGCCGGCGCGCCGCTCCCGCCGCGCCATGATCATTGCCAGCCCCGCGATGCCGAGCACCCCGGCATGCACCGCCATGTGCCAGCCATCGGCCTCGAGGGCGAGGGAACCGAAGAACATCCCGCCGCCGACCTCCATCAGCATGGTCAGCAGTGAAATACCCACCACCCACCACATCCGGCGTTCGGAAGCGGAGGTGTCATGATCATGGTCGTGATGGTCGTGAGGCAAAGACATGGCGGCGGACTATACCGTCGTGCCCCGCAAAACAAAAGCTCAAAATGAGATTCTGTTATCAATAACCACGAAATTCACTCTATTGTCATGATTTTTTCCCTATTTCATGCTAATATTCATCCATGCAGCCCGATCTTCCCCCGCAGACGCCCTCTGCTCCAGCCAAGGAGGAGCCTGGTTTCGAGACGCCCAGCTTCAACCTGACGCGGCTCGGCGGCCATACGATGCAGGACGTTGCCCAGGAATTCGGGGAAGCCCTGGAAAAAGCCGTGAAATGGCTTTTCTCGGGCGCCCGGCAGCTCGGCGGCATGGCCGCCCGAGGCGGCGCAGCCCTGACTTCCGCCGCCTCATCCCTGCTTCCCGAGCGCGGAGAAGGCCGCGACCGGGGCGAATCCAGCCCGCTTCAGGAAGGCCGCTCCCTCGACGGCCATGAGCGCAGCCCCGCCAAGGCGCTGTCGCAAGGCATGGGCATATCCGCACCATCGAAAACCCGCTCCGTGGGCGAGGACTGCTCGCTCGCCGACGATCTTGGCTACCTTCACACCCCTGCCTGCCCCGACGCCCGCGCCACGCAGGCTGAGCTTCATCCTAAGCACAAGCGCACGCACGAACACTAGTCCGTCACCCTGCGACTTGATC
>JAFLCR010000243.1 GCA_017302755.1 Alphaproteobacteria bacterium | reverse complement strand
ACAATGCCTGCAGGAAATCGGCATCTGCTTCATGCTGGCCACGCGCTACCACCCTTCCATGCGGCATATCAGTCCCATCCGGCAGGAACTGGGCCTGCGCACGGTGTTCAACCTGCTCGGCCCACTCGCCAATCCCGCGCGGGTGAAGCGCCAGTTGCTCGGTGTGTTTTCGCGCGACTGGACGATGCCCATGGCTGAAGTCATGAAAAAGCTTGGCACGGAAAAGGCGTGGATCGTCCATGGCGAAGACGGCATGGATGAAATCACGACCACCGGCAAGACGCATGTCACCGCGCTTAGCCGCGGGCATATCCAGAGTTTCACCATCAACCCTGAAGAATTCGGCATTCCGCTGGCCGAGCCGCAGGAGCTGCAGGGCCGCACGGCGACCGAGAACGCCCATGCCATCACCCGCTTGCTGGCGGGCGAAGGCGGGCCGTATCGTGACATCGTGATGCTCAATGCCGCCGCGGCGCTGGTAGTGGCGGATCGCGTGGGCGATATCACCGTGGGTCTGCAGATTGCTGGAGAAGCGATCGATTCGGGTGCCGCCGCGGACGCGCTGGCCAAGTTGGTGATGCTGACCAATGCCTGATACCTTGGCGGAAATCTGTGCCGCAAAACGCGAGCATGTGCGTGCCAGCAAGCAGCGCGTCAGCGAATCGGAAATCCGCGCCCGCGCCGCGGAAGCATTCGCGCCGAGAGGCTTTATTCGTGCATTGCGCCGGGAGATTGCTGGTCAGGGCAACGCGCTAATCGCCGAAATCAAGAAAGCCTCTCCGAGCAAAGGGATCATCCGTGAGGATTTCTCGCCGCCGGATCTGGCGCGTGCCTATGCGCTGGGCGGCGCTGCGTGCCTGTCCGTGTTGACGGATGTACCGTATTTCCAGGGCTCTGATAACTACCTGATGGCGGCGCGGGAAAGTGTGCATCTGCCCGTGCTGCGCAAGGATTTCATGCTGGATCCCTACCAGATCGCCGAATCCCGCGCGCTGGGGGCGGATTGCGTACTGCTTATCATGGCGGCGCTTTCGGATGCTCAGGCGCAGGAACTGGAAGCGCAAGCGATCGCATGGGAGATGGATGTGCTCATTGAAGTGCATGATGAAGCGGAAATGGAGCGCGCCTTCCTGCTGAAAAGCGAGCTGATCGGCATCAACAACCGCAATCTGAAGACGCTGGAAGTGAACCTCGCCACGGCGGAGCGGCTCGTGAAGATGATCCCCGGCGGCTATCTTGGCGTGTGTGAAAGCGGCATCTTCACCCATGCGGACGTGCTGCGCATGAACCGCGCGGGCCTGCGCTGCTTCCTGGTCGGCGAATCGCTGATGCGGGAGGCGGATGTTGCCCAGGCGGCGCGGGAATTATTGGGAAAGCCATGATGGAAAGCATAACGGTTGCCAATGTCGCTCTTCCCACGCGGGATGTCTTCGCCCTGTTGTGGTTTTTTGTGTGCAGCGTCGGCTACACCTGGTACGCGGAGCTGGTCAGCGTCAAGAAGCGCAGCCTGCTTAACGTGATGAACCAGTACCGCCTGCAATGGATGCGCCAGATGCTCAAGCGCGACAACCGCATGGTGGATTCCACCGCCGTCGGGAATTTGCTGCGCAGCATCGCGTTCTTCGCGTCTTCCACCATCCTGATCGTGGCGGGCACAATCTCCATGATGAATTACCGCGACCATGCGATTGAAATTATCTCCACCCTGCCGTTCGCCGTGGAAAACCAGAAACAGGTCTGGGAGATCAAGACCATCCTGCTGACCATGATTTTCGTCTACGCTTTCTTTAAATACACCTGGTCGCTGCGGCAGTATAATTACGCCTGCATCATGATCGGCGCGGCGCCGATGCCTAACGAGAAACTTGAGCAGCACGAAGCCTACGCCCAGCGCGCGGCGGGGCTGATTGGCAATGCTGCCCGGCATTTCAACATGGGATTGCGTGCCTATTATTTCGGCATGGCGGCGCTTTCCTGGTTCATCCATCCCTGGCTGCTGGTGGTGGTGACGACCTGGGTGGTGGTGGTGCTCTACCGGCGTGAATTCAGATCTAAAACCCTGGACTTCATCGCCGCGCATTGAATTGACGCTTACAGCTGCGGCGGTTACAGTCCTTGCCGATATATGGAGTTGTAGCCGATGCGGAAAGCCCTTGGAATTACCAGCGCCATTTGCCTTCTAAGTGCGGCGGCCACGGCGCAGGACGGCCTTCAATTACTGCCGGAATGCAAGCCGACTCCCCTGCGCCCCGCGGGGCCGGGCTACCCCGGTGAGGGAAAGGTCATCAAATCCAGCAATCTGCGCCTGAAAACCGGCGCCGCCGTGCCGGCGGCGGGCAAACCGGTGACCATCGTCGGCCGTGTGCTGGACGGCGCCTGCGTCCCGCTGCAGGATGCGGTGGTGGAAATCTGGCAGGCTGATAGCGCTGGCGCGCCATCCGGGCAGTCGAAGGATCCGCATTTCGCTGGTTCGGGGCGGGCAGTGACGAATAATCTCGGTGAGTTCCGGTTCGTGACCGTGGAGCCGGGTGGCAAGAGGCCGGTGATCCATTTTCGTGTTTCACACCAGGCATTTCCCGTGCTGACGACGGAGCTTTATGTCGACGCTCAGGCGGTGGAACAGGATGCGGAGCTTAAAAAGCTTACCATCGGCGAACGGAATCTGCTGACACCGCTGGGCATGAAAGCGCTGAGCGACGGCAGTGCCGTCACCTTCGACATCACCCTTAAGGGCCGCGCCAAATACCGTGGCTACTGATTTTCCCTCCCTGGTTACTGCGTCCGCGCTCTATGCCCTGCTTCAGGAAGGAGCGGGTAAAGCGGTGGATGCCTC
>JAFLCR010000242.1 GCA_017302755.1 Alphaproteobacteria bacterium | reverse complement strand
AAACGTATAGCTGCAAGGCCATGCCCGAAAGCTTCACTTTAGGCACGTCGATATCCATCAAGGTCTGCGAATCCCTTGCCTCGACATACACCTGGTCATCCGCGACGAGTTGCGCGCCTTCGTCAATCAGGCGCAGCGCCAGATCGGATTTTCCAGCCCCGGAAGCGCCGCGCAACAGCACGGCCCGGTCGCCGATCGCCACGGCGGTGCCGTAGGTGAGCACGCGGCCGCCGCCGAGGATCTGATCGCCGTTCACACCGCCACGGCCTGGGGTGGCTGGGATGCAACCTCCCAACCGGTAAGCAGCGCATAAAGCGCCTCGCGGTTCGTGCTGCCGCGCAGGCGCTCGCACAGATCGCGGTCGCGCAGACGGCGGGAAACCTCGGCCAAGGCCTTCAGATGCACCGCATTGCCTTCCTCCGGACTCAGGATGAGAAACACCAAGTCGACGGGCTGGCCGTCCACGGCATCGAAAGGAATGGGCTTATCCAGCCGTGCGAACAACCCGTGAATCCTGGTCAGTTCCCGGAACCGGGCGTGCGGCAGGGCGATGCCCTCCCCCGTCCCGGTCGAGCCCAGCGCCTCGCGTTCCACGAGCTGGTCGTGGATGCGAGGCTCCGGCAGGCCGCTCAATTGCGACCCGCGCGAGGCAAGCTCCTGGAGTAACTGTTTCTTTCCGGAAACCTTGAGAGTGGGTATAATCGCTTCTGGCGGCAAAAACGGTAATGCCGTCATGCGTTCTCCTGCTTTTTTTCTCCCGTTATCTTCAGGCGACGCGGGCCTGCGCTGCGGCGGCAGGCTCGGGATCCACCCACGAAATATTTCCGTCAGCCCGGCGATAGACGACGTTCAGCCGCCCGCTGGCGCGGTTGAAGAACATCAGGGCCGGAAGGTCGGACAGATCCATTTTCATCACCGCTTCGCTCACGGTCAAGGATTCAATCTCGGTGGCCTTCTCGGCAATCACCAGCGATTCGGCGGGTTTCTCATCCTCATCTTCCTGGCGGATCACATACTTCTTCGCCGGCGATGTCACGAAATCGCGCAGGGCTTCCTTATCCTTGTGATGGTCTTTCAGCCGGCGCTTGTAGCGGCGCAGCTGTTTCTCGATCTTTTCGGCGGCATCGTCGAACGAGGCATGAGCCTCGCCCGCTTCGCCACGCCCCTTGATGCCAAGGCGCGAACGGGTGCCGTCTTCAACAGAAATATCGCATTTGAACAGGTGGTTTTCCTTGGTGAACACGACCGTCACGCTGGTGACGCGGTCAAGGTATTTATTTACGCCTTCGGTGACGCGCTTGTGCACATGCGAACGCAGCGCTTCACCCACTTCGATATTCTTACCGGAAACGGAAATCTGCATAACTTCTTACCACGATTTTTTGGAACATTCCCACTATAGCAGAGAACCGCCCAAAAGGGTAGTCCGGATTCGGGAAACAGGTATCTGCAATTTTAGCAAAATTGTTCGTTTGCGGCCGATTCCTCCTTCGCTCTACGAGCTACGGCGCGACAGGCCGCTTCCCGCTGGCGCGGAAATGCTCACATGGCGGGCCGACGGCTCCCACCGGGCTATAGCTTTGGCAGTTTTACCCCAAGCGCCTGCGAGAGATGCTCGCCTTCGCCGTAATAGATGATCCGGCGCAGGAAGCGCGGCAGAATGCCCGACCATTTGAACGTACCTGAAAGATTCCCAGCCTCGTCCTCCCGCTCGGCAGTGAACTGGAACAGATCCTGCATCGTGATAGTGTCGCCTTCCACGCCCACGATCTCGCTGACATAGGTAATGCGGCGTTTGCCGTCTCGCATGCGGCTGATTTGCACGATGACTTGCAGCGCCGAGGCGATCTGCTGGCGAACCGAGCGCGTGGGGATATTCAGGTTTGCCATACTGATCATATTCTCCAAGCGGGCGAGCGCGTCGCGAGGATGGTTGGCGTGGATGGTGGTGAGCGATCCGTCATGGCCGGTGTTCATGGCCTGCATCATGTCAAAAGCCTCCGGCCCACGCACCTCGCCGACAATAATGCGGTCAGGGCGCATACGCAGCGCATTCTTGACCAGGTCGCGCATGGTGACTTCCTCGGCGGCGGAAACACCGCTGGAGATGGGCTTGGTTTCGAGCCGCACCACATGCGGCTGCTGTAATTGCAGCTCGGCCGCGTCTTCAATCGTTACCACGCGTTCGCTGTGTTCGATGTATTGGGAGATGGCGTTAAGCAACGTAGTCTTACCCGAACCCGTACCGCCGGAAATCAGCATGTTGATGCGGCAATGGCCAAGGATCTTCAGCAGTTCCGCAAGCGGCTCGGAAAGGTTCTGCTGTTCTTTCATTACATCCAGCGTGATCTTGCGCTTGGAGAATTTGCGGATCGAGATGCTGGTGCCGTCCACCGCCAGCGGCGGCGCAATGATGTTCACGCGGCTGCCGTCGAGCAGGCGGGCGTCCACCAGGGGACGCTTGGGGTCGAGAGAACGGCCGATGCCGCTCACGATTTTCTGGGCAACGTCGCGCACCGCGTTCTCGTCGGCATAAGCCAACTCGCTCATTTCGAGCTTGCCCTTGCGCTCCACGAAGATCCGGTCATGCCGGTTGATAAGAATGTCATTGACCGATTCGTCCTCAATCAGCGGCTTGATGACGCCGAGATCCTGGGCGAACACGTCTTTCACCATGCCCACTTTCGTGGGCGTGGCTCCGGAAGCCAGCGTGGTGGCCGTAGGCGTGCCTTCCGGATTCAGCCGCGCCGCGCAAGCCACCAGGGATTCGGTGAATTTCTCCAGCGCCGCGGCCATGCTCGCATCTCCGGCGGGGGCCGGAGTCTTGGGCGCCGGCT
>JAFLCR010000241.1 GCA_017302755.1 Alphaproteobacteria bacterium | reverse complement strand
CTTATGCCGCGCTGTTTGTGGAAACCAGTTTCCTACTTCGTACGGATGTGGAAAAAGCCAGACGCGACCATGGCATGCCGACCTATAATGCCCAGACCGGCTACAATCTGATGCTTGATTTGCGTGGGCTCTGGACGTTTCTAAGCGATATGGCGCTGCTGATTCCCACGGAGCTGCCACGCGAGAGCTTTACCCGTGACGAAGATGGCGGCACCGTAACCTGGGAATGGACGCATACTGTGCAGGGGACGCGGGACAATGAGGTGTTCAAGGGCTTCCTGCGCTACCGCGAGACGCTGGAGAGCGCCAAGGCTGTAGTTCCTGACAGCCGCGAGAAACAGCTGGATGCCTTGGGTGATGCGATTCAAGCGCTGATTCGCCAGTCCGAAGCGTTGACGTTGCTCTATGCACGCCTGGAGCGTGAGGATGCTCTGTTCTCAAAGGATGACAATCAGCGGCATTACCGTGATCAGTAATTATAGCTCTGCCTGCTTTTCCTTCGCGGCGTAAGGGTTTTCTCCCCTCTTTTCCGGCACGACGCCCAACTTCTTATCCTTGGCCAGCTTGCGCAGGATGATATCCCGCTTCACGCGGGAGATGTGATCGACGAAGGTGACGCCGTTGATATGGTCGATCTCGTGCTGCAGGCAGGTGGCTAGCAATCCCTTGGCGTGGATTTCCTTCTGCACGCCTTTCTCGTCGAGGTATTTCACCTTCACCTCGGCGGGGCGCTCCACATCGGCATAATGCGACGGGAAGGAGAGGCACCCCTCATTGTAGCTCGACAGCTCTTCCGATTCCCAGATGATTTCCGGATTAATGAACTTCATGGGCGTGCGTTTGCCGTCTTCCTCCCGCTGCTCCACGTCGATCACGAGCATGCGCTTCATGATGCCCACCTGCACGGCGGCCAGGCCGATGCCGTGCTCGGCATACATGGTTTCAAGCATGTCCTCGAGCTGGCGGCGCACCTCGTCCGTCACGGCTTCCACGGGCTTGGAAGCCGTCTTCAGGCGGGGATCGGGAGAGATCACCAGGGGTAAAACTGCCATAATCAATAAACTACAAAATGTTATAGGGGTTATTTTACCCTATTTCCTTGCGCTCTTCAACAACATGTCCCGCGCCTGGTTGATTTTCGTGGCCAGATAGTCGTTCCCGCCCTGGTCAGGATGGTTGCGCTGCATCAGCTTGCGGTGCGCGTTGCGGATTTCATCTTCGCTGGCGCCTGGGTCAACCCCCAGTATTTCCATGGCTTCCTCCATGGTCATGGCGTTCTCCGACGAGGCTTTCCGTCCCCTCATGGCGCCGACGGTGTCATTCACCTTGAGCAGAAGCATCATCATCACCAGCACCCCACCGATTGCCTCGGCGATGGCGGGCAGGCCGAGCCGCAGACACAGCGCCGCCACCAGGACGCCGGCAAGGATGAACAGCCAGCGCTTATGCCTGGGCAGCAGGGAGATGAGGTGGGAAAAGCGCCTTCTGCCGAGATAAATGCCCACCGCCAGCAAGGCGGCGGAAAGAATGGCGAGCAGGAAGGGCATGGAAAATTACGCCACGGCCTCGGCGGAAACAGGTTCCTGCGGGCGCACGGCGGCGCTTTCTTCTACTGCCGGCTCCACCGGTGCGGGGGACGGACTCGCTTCCTGCGCGACGGGGTGGGGTTCTGCTGGCGCCGGTGCGGCAGCTTCCACGGGCTTTTCCGCGGCGGGCTTGGCCTTTTTCTCGTCGAAGCCGCCCATTTCCTCGAGCCGCTTGTTGACGTCGGGATGCGCCAGGCCGCGCAGCAGGTCACGCACTTCCTGGCGCGCCGCGATGTGCGAGAGGCTCAGATTCACGTCCGCGCCCTGTTCCATCACATCGAGCACCGTAAGCCCCTGCAAGAACAGCTCACGGAAGATCACGCGCTCGCTGAAGCCCGGAGACAGGCGGAAGCCGATGCGGCGGGAAAGCTCCTTCAGCGCCTCGGAAACGTGGCGCTTGTTCTTGGAATCAATGGTGGTGAGACGGTTGCGAAGCACCACCCATTCGATGGAGCCGCCGTCGCGCTTGGCGCGGGCGAGTTTCTGCTCCCACAGCATTTGGCTGTAAATGCTGGGCTTGAGCACTTTCATGCTGTCGGCTTCCACCTGCGCCAGCACGTCGAGATCGACAAAGCTGTCATTGATCGGCGTGATCACCATGTTGGCGAAGGAATGCGCCAGGCGCGAGAGGAAGGTATCGTTGCCGGGCGAGTCGATGATCACGAAATCGTTGGTGGTGTAAACGCGTTCCATGGCTTGCGCAAAACGGTTGCGCTCGTCTTCCTCAGCCTCCGTCATGAGGTTGAAGGGGCTGCGGTTAACGATGATATGGTAGGGCAGGGGAAGCGCCACGCCTTGCTTTAGCACGGTCTGACGGCGGTTCTCAATGTAGCGGGAAAGCGTGCGCTGGCGGGCGTCGATATCAATACTACCGACCGAGAAGCCGAGCCGAAGCAGCGCGGTGATCAGGTGCATGCAGGTGGTGGTTTTGCCCGATCCGCCTTTTTCGTTACCAATAACAATAACGTACGCTTGTTTCGCCGTCATACGATCCACTCTCCACTATCCCTCTTTCTTTCATACAGCACTTTTCCGGCGTGGCAAAGAAGAGGGAGTTTTATTTTGATTATGCCAGGTATTCCGCGACCTTGCCGCTCCGCCAGTCGCGCATTTCCTCTTCCTTGCTCTGATAGCCCTGCTCGCGGTAATCGGGACGGAAGAAGGCCAGCGGGGTGCCATCCTTGAGGAAGATGCCACGACGCTCGCCGCGAAAATCGATCGCGATGCGGCTGCCGGGCAAGCGGATCGTCGTG
>JAFLCR010000240.1 GCA_017302755.1 Alphaproteobacteria bacterium | reverse complement strand
ACCATCATGAAATCCAGGATGTTCACGAATTGCAGCAGCCCCGCGATGAGGATGAGGTGGCGCTCGTGAACCGGTGGAAGATGGAAAGACATGGGAAAGCCTTGAAACCCCAGAGCCATACACGCGCCAGGGGGAAGATGCAGCATGTTTCTTAGGTCTTGCGCAAAAGCAGTTTTATTCCCACTGCGGCGAAGGCAAGCATCAGGCAGGCCGCCGCGAGCAGGAAGCCATCTTTCTTCCGAATCCCGAACGCTTCCAGGAACTGCCATTTATGCAGAGTTGAAAAGCTCCATGTTTCGGCACGCTTGAAGGTGGTGGCGCGGTGCGCGATCACCTGGTCGACGGGGTCGAAGAAAATCAGATCGCCGGTTTCCGTCGCCACGCGCCATACGGGCAGGCGCTTATAGGCAAAGCCGTATTCCGGCCCGAAATGCGTGAGGAGCGAAATCTCCTCCTTTGCGCGTGGAAAGCGAAGCTTCAACGCCTCCTTCTCGGCCTGTGGCAATGCGGCTGCCCGCAATATCATTGCCTCCGAATCTGGTGCCGTCACAACGCGCCAGGCGATGCCGTATGTGTCCTGCACAAGTTGCGCCTCCATCATGCCTCCCTCTAGCGCGGGCATGGCGACAAGAGTTTTTGCCGCCACGCGCGAGGGGGTGGCCATGACAGGCGCGTTTACTGGCGAATGCGCGAAGAGATGCAATAGCCCGCTCATGCCAAAACATGCCAGGGGCAGCCACATCACCCAGGCGAGGCGGCGGTGCCAGCCGCGCGTGCCTTTGGGCGTTTTAGGGCGCTTCAGCGCATAGAGCATCGCCATGCCAAGCCCGGACGCGCCGAGCAGCGAAGCGACCGCGAAGGCAATCGCCGTCAGCCGCAACGCCTCGGCGCTTTCCAGAAAGTCGAGCGTATGCACGATCTGAAACGCATAGAGCATGGCGAGCCGTGCCCGGTTGTGCATGGCCGCAAGCCGCCCGCTGCCGGTATCGACATAGACAGTCAGCGCGTCCGGCGTATCGAAGCGCAGCTTCCACACCGGCAGATAACGGTTGACGGAAGGGTAGGCGCGTTCGAACTGCGTCTGCATTTCCGCACTCAGCACCGGTGCGGTTTCCCCGCTGTAATGACGCGCCAGCAGAATCGCGCGTTCGCGATCCACATCCGGCAAAGGCGTGCCGGTTTCTGCATTGAAATAGAGCCGCTCCGGCACATCCGGCTGCGTCACTTGCAGTACGGCTTCGCCCTTATGCGCAAGGTAACGCAGCGTCCGCACCTCCTCGATGCCTGCGCTTTGCAGCACGGCTTCCGGCCGCACCCAATCGCCGGCTTCGATCATCTCCGCCTTGGGCGGCGCGAAGGCGGCGGGGCGGGGCGACACCCAGCTCATCAGCGGATGCAGCGCCCCCGACCCCGCCCACAGCGTAAGCGTGATGGCGGCCACCCAAGCAAGCCGCCGGTGCCAGCGAATGAGGGTAGCCGTACGCATCAGAACGCCGCCTTCAGCCCGACGAACACGCTGCGTCCTTCGCCGGGGTAGAACACGGCGGTGGAGGCGGTGCGCGCATCGGTCACTGTGCTCGCGTTGGAGACGTAACGCTCATCGAAGAGGTTGCGTGCGTCCAGGAACAGCTCCACGCCTTTGCGCACTTCCACGCCCGCGCCGAAGCCGAACGTGATATAAGACGGGCTTTGCAGCGTGTTGGCGTGATCGACCCACGCTCCCTCCGGCGCCCATTCCAGGCGCGGGGCGAGGTGGAAGCCGCGCGCATCTTCATAGCGCAGCTCCGCCGCATAGAGATGCAGCGGAATGCCCGCGATGCGGTTGTCGCCGTATTGCGGGTCGCCGTCGAAGTTGAAATCGCTGAGCGTGTACACCTGGCGCAGCACGAGGCGGTCATCCTTCGCGCTGAAGAGCCAGCCTTGCCCGATTTCGAGATCGAGGCCGAGCTCCAGCCCCTGATGCACCGTGTTGCCTGCATTGAAGGTCGCGGCGGGGATGGTGGGATTGACGGTATAGCCGAGCAGTTCGTTCTCGATGCGCGAATGATAGGCCGTCAGATCCCACGCCCATCGGCCGCTGCTGCCGCGCGTGCCGATCTCGCCCGTCCAGCCGCTTTGCGCGTCGAGTGGTACATAGCCGGTGACGTCGCTTTGCACCAGCTCGGAGAAAGTGGGCGGTTCGTAGCTGCGGCTCACCGAGAAAAACGCCTGCGCGCCGGGCTGGTAATCCCAGATCCAGCCGAGCTTGGGGCTGACGCTGTTATAATCGCGATCCGCGCTGGCGGCTGGGTTGAGGTTATTGGTGTAATCGCGCCCGGCATGGATGAACTGCGCGCCGGCGACCAGCGAATGCTCGTTGGTCACGAAAAAGCGATTCTCTCCGTAGAGGTCGATCTGCGTCGCATCCTGATCGCCGTCGGCGGTTTTCGCGCCGCGCGATCCTCGCAGGTTCACGAACTGCAGCGCATCAGTTGTACCCGTGCGCGCATTCAGCCCAAGCATTGCCTCATTGCGGTGCCCGCCAAGGCTGCCCTTCACCCGCGTGCGGGCGAAGACGCCGCCGTTCCAGCTTTCCTGGTCGAGCACCTGGAAGATGGGATGAAACAATTCGCGCCACTGGCCGTAGCCGCCGAGATCGACCGTCACGCCGTCGCCCGCCTCGAAGCTGGTGACGTTGGAGACGCGCAGCGAGCGGATGTCGCGCCCGTAATCTCCGGCGAGGTTGCCGGTCAGCACGCTTTCGGGACGATTGAGCGCATCGGAAAGCGACAGCGATCCCGGCACTTCCTGGCTGATATTGTTATAAGCGACATAAAACCGCGTTTCTGCCGCCTCGCCGATCTTGATGCCCCAATT
>JAFLCR010000024.1 GCA_017302755.1 Alphaproteobacteria bacterium | reverse complement strand
TCTCGGAAAGCAGCGTCTGGAGGCGGTGGAGGCGTTCGGCCTTCACCTCCTCGTCGATCTGGTTGCCGTAGCCTTCGGCGGGGGTGCCGGGGCGGGGGCTGTACATGAAGGAAAACGCGCTGGCGAAGCCGACCTGTTTCACCAGGCCGAGCGTGGCCTGGAAATCCTCCTCCGTCTCGCCGGGGAAGCCGACGATGAAATCTGACGAAAGCGCGAGATCCGGCCGGGCGGCGCGGAGATTTTCGATGATGGCGAGATATTCCTTCGCCGTGTGCTTGCGGTTCATGGCCTTGAGGATGCGGTCGGAACCGGACTGCACGGGCAGGTGCAGGTAAGGCATGAGCTGTTCCACTTCGCCGTGGGCGGCGATGATGTCGGCGTCCATATCGCGCGGGTGGGAGGTGGTGTAGCGGATGCGCTTCAAGCCCGGAATCTTCGCCAGGCGGCGGATGAGTTTGGCCAGCGTGCCGTCCTCCCCCTCGCCGTGATAGGCGTTGACGTTCTGGCCGAGCAGGGTGATCTCCACCACGCCGCGCTTCACGAGCGATTCGGCTTCGCGTACGATGTCGGCGACGGGCCGCGAATATTCGGCGCCGCGCGTATAGGGCACCACGCAAAAGGTGCAGAATTTATCGCAGCCTTCCTGCACCGAAAGGAACGCGCTGCCGCTGGCGGGCGCGGAGGGTTCGGGCAGGTGGTCGAATTTGGAAACGGCGGGGAAGTCGAGCGCCACCACGCCGCCCGCCTTGCGGGTGGCCTTGGCGACGAGTTCGGGCAATTCATGGTAGCTCTGCGGGCCCACCACGATATCTACGAACGGAGTGCGCTTCATGATTTCCTCGCCTTCGGCCTGGGCGACGCAGCCGGCGACGGCGATGAGGATGGGGTTGTTGCTGTCCTCGCGCACCTTCTTGGCGACGCGGATGCGGCCGAGTTCGGAGTAGACCTTCTCAGAGGCCTTCTCGCGGATGTGGCAGGTGTTGAGGATGATGAGGTCTGCGTCGTCTGCGCTATCGGTGGTTTTGTATCCCAGCGGGGCCATCACGTCCGCCATGCGTGCGGAATCGTAGACGTTCATCTGGCAGCCGTAGGTTTTGATATGCAGTTTTTTAGTCAAACGCAGCATGCTCCTTTAAGCTTATATTACCACATCTGGTAGGCAGCCGCCAGCGGCAAACAGATAAAATGCCAGATGTCATTCCCGCGAAGGCGGGAATCCATACTCTCTGACGGTGGTTATGGATTCCCGCCTTCGCGGGAATGACGGTTATCTATTGATAATTAATGGAAATCTTTGCCGCCAGAATAAAATCGTTTTCGTGCAGGCCGCCGACGGAATGCGTCTGGATGCGGAATTCGGCATAGCCCCATCCGAAGGTGATGTCCGGATGGTGGCCTTCGGCTTCGGCGATGTCGCCCGCCTGGTTCACGAAAGCGAGCGCCGATGTGAAGTTCTTGAACTGGAAGCGGCGGAACAGCCAGGTGGCGTTATCCTTGAGCTCCCAACCGGGAACGTCTTTCAGATGCGCTTTCGCTTCCGCTTCGGTGAGGGCTTTGACGCCGCCTTCGCAGGCGACGCATTTTTTTTCGGCGAGGGACATGCTTATCCTTTCGGTTTGCGACTCAACAGCGCTTCCCCGGCGGCGCTACCGATCGCTTCCGCGTTGGCGGCGGGGCCGGAGCGCTCTACGCGCTCCAACCATGCGCCGTCGGGCGAGGCAAGTAAAGCCGTCAGTTGTAGCGTTTCACCCTGCAGCGTCGCATGGGCGGCGATGGGGGTGCGGCAGTTGCCGTCCAGCACTTTCAATGCCGCGCGTTCGGCGGCGACGCAGGTTTCCGTGGGAGTATGGGAAAGGGCGCGTAAAAAAGCCATGAGATCGGCGTCGGCCAGCCGCGCCTCGATGCCGATGGCTCCTTGCGCGACGGCGGGAAGCATCTCCTCCACGGAAAGCGGGGAGGAGATGTGCTTTTCCAGGCCCAGGCGCTTCAGCCCGGCGCATGCGAGTAGTGTGGCTTCGGCCTGGCCGTCGGCGAGTTTCCGCAAACGGGTTTCCACGTTGCCGCGGAAGGGGATGACCTTCAAATCAGGCCGGCGGTGCAGCAGCAGCGCCTGGCGGCGCAGCGATGACGTGCCCACCACCGCCCCTTCAGGCAGCGCGGCGAGCGAGGCGTGGCGCGGGGAGATGAAAGCGTCGCGCGCATCCTCCCTTGGCAGGAGGGCGGGCATGGCGAGGCCTTCGGGAAGGACGGTCGGCATATCCTTCATCGAGTGCACGGCGATGTCCACGCGGTGCTCCAGCAGGGCTTCCTCGATTTCCTTGGTGAACAGGCCTTTGCCGCCAATGTCGGCCAAGGGGGTGTCTTTCGCCTGGTCGCCGCTGGTGGTCATGGCGATGATCTCCACGCTCAGGCCGGGGGCGGCGGCCAGCAGGACGTCCTTCACCATCTCCGCCTGGCGCAGCGCCAGCGGGCTTTTGCGGGTGCCGATGCGGAGAAGGGTGGGGGGTGACATGCCGCTCGCGTATTAGTATTTCAGCAATCACCTTGTAGTATGGCTAACTCAAGAAGCAACGGAAACCCTCATGGCAGACATTCTCTCTACCGCCCAGATGCGCGAGGCGGAAGCTTTTGCGGTGCGCGCGGGCTTAAGCCTCGACCAGCTGATGGAAAACGCCGGCAGGCGGGTGTTCGAGGCGGTGACCAAGCATATCAAGCCCAGCGAAACCCTGGTGCTGTGCGGTCCCGGCAATAACGGGGGCGACGGCTTCGTCGCGGCGCGGCTGCTCAAGGAGGCGGGCTGGAACGTGCGCGTGCTGCAATCAAAGCCCACGGAGGGCTATACGGGCCCGGCGGCTAAGGCTGCCAAGGCCTATGACGGCAAGCGGGATATCTTGGCGATGAAAGACGTCGGCTCGCCGGCCCTGGTGATCGACGCGCTTTACGGGGCCGGACTTTCCAGACCCCTGGAAGGCGTGGAGGCGGAGGTGATCGAGCATCTGGCACGGCGCGGCGCCAGTTCCGTCGCCGTGGATGTGCCTTCCGGCGTGAATGCGGATAGCGGGGAGGTCGCCGGGCCGGTGCTTCCGGCGCTGTTTACGGTCACGTTTTTCCGGCGCCGCCCGGGCCAGTTGCTGATGCCAGGCAAACGTTTTTGCGGCCGTACGCTGGTGGCCGATATTGGCATCTCCGACAAGGCGCTCACCGGCATGGAACCCGTGGCGGTGGAAAACGTGGCCACGTTGTGGAACAGCCGGTTCAAGGCGCCTGGGCCGGAAACGCATAAATACCATGCCGGCCATGCGGTCGTGCTTTCGGGAGACCGCTGGCATACCGGCGCGGCGCGTCTGGCCGCCATGGCGGCGCTCCGCGCCGGGGCGGGGCTGGTGACCGTCGCCTGTGAGGCGGCGGCGCTGCCGCTGATGGCGAGCGGACCGGCGGCGTTGTTGACACGCCCTCTGCGGCACTGGCGCGATATGAAGGATCTGCTCGCCGACCCGCGCCGCAATGCGTTTCTGATCGGCCCCGGGGCGGGCATGGGCGAGGCCACGCGCCATCATGTGCTGACGCTGCTTGGCAGCGGACGGAGCGTGGTGCTCGACGCCGACGCGTTGACGGTGTTCCGCCATCATCAGAATGCGCTGTTTGCACTGATCCAGGGGCCGACGATTCTGACACCGCACGCGGGAGAATTCCGCCGCCTTTTTCCAGACCTCACCGGAGACAAGCTCGCCCAGACCCGGGCCGCGGCGCTGCGCAGCAAGGCGGTGGTGGTGCACAAGGGCAGCGATACGGTCATCGCCGCGCCTGATGGGAGAGTGGCCATCAACGCCAATGCCCCCGCCTGGCTTGCCACCGCCGGCAGCGGCGATGTGCTGGCCGGCATCTGCCTGGCGCTGCTGGCGCGGGGGATGGAGCCGTTTTACGCGGCCTGCGCCGCCGTCTGGCTGCACGGGGACGCGGCGAACCACGCGGGGCCGGGACTGATCGCCGACGATCTGCCGGAGAAACTGCCCGCTGTGCTCCAGGCGCTTTACGGTATCAGGAAGGCGTAGCGCGAGCCTGAGTAGCGGCGCGTGTTTTTTTCTTGTCAGCGAAAGTCAGCACGCTGAAACGGCCATTGGCTTCGATGCAAGCCTTGCGGACTTCCGAAATCTCCGAAATTCCCTGTTCGCGAAGCTGGCTCATCAGCTCATCCCTCGTGACCAGTTCCTGGCGCATGTTGCGGCGGATCATCTGCCCGTCCTTCACCAGGGGGAGGGGCTCGGGATAGAGGATTTTGGCCATGGGAGGGAAATGATAGCCCAGCCATTCCAGCGCCACGTTCCAGAAAATAAGCGTCATCACCAGGAAGATGCCGTCAGGAAGGGAGGAGTAGTCATGCGCCATCCCGTTCTGCGCCGCGTCGGCCACCAGCACCACCACCAGCAGGTCGGTGGTGCTCATGCCCCCTGCCTGCCGTTTCATGATCCGCATCAGCGCATAAAGAGCGAGGTACATCACGCTGCCGCGGATGAAAATCTCGGTCAGCGGCGTATCCGGAAGCAGCATGGCGCGCCAATCAATGGTTTCTAACATAAGCCTCGTCCTTTGGATCATCCCACAAAAAGATGCGTCAAAGGCCAATCGGAACGTTTCCTTCCAAGGTTAATTCATGATAAAAAGGGGCGTTTCGTTCATTTTGTGTGTTCCATGTCCACGTCGCCCGTACCCGTCAACGAACCTTCCGAATTCTCCCAGAAATTCGATCGAGCCCTTTCCGTCCTGCGCCGCAAGGCGGTGACCAACCTGCTGCGCGCCTGGCGCGGGCTGGAGGACTCGGCGCGTTCGGCGCTGAACGCCGATATCCGTCCCGACGTGCCGAAGGAGGACACGGAGCGCCTGCGCCGCCAGATGCGCGAGTGCCTGGAAGCCAAGGGCGGCGAGGTGAGCGCCCGCGCCCGCACCGTCGAACTGGGGCAGACCTATCTGGCGCTTTCCGCGAAGGGCAAGCAGCGCTTCCTGACGATCCTGGCCGAATCCTTCGACGTGGACCGCAAGGCGGTGGATGCGGCCGTTGAAAAACTGCAATCCGCCAAGCCCGCCCAACGTGCGGCGGCGGAAGCGGCGCTGCGCGCGGCGCTGCAGGCATCCCGCGTGCAGATTTTAAGGCAATTCAATTCGTTGCCGAACGGATTTAAATTTCTAGTTGATCTACGCGCCGACCTGCTTCAGGCCGTGGAGGTGGAGCCGTCGCTGGCGGGGTTGGAAAGCGATCTCAAGCAATTGCTGGCCTCGTGGTTCGATGTCGGGCTGCTCGATCTCGAGGAGATTTCCTGGAACTCGCCCGCCGCGCTGCTGGAGAAGCTGATCGATTACGAGGCGGTGCATGCCATCAGCTCCTGGTCCGACCTCAAGAACCGCCTCGACAGCGACCGGCGCTGCTTCGCCTTCTTCCACGGCAAGATGCCGGGCGAGCCGCTGATCTTCGTCGAAGTGGCGCTGGTGAAGGGCATGGCGGACAACGTCCAGCGTCTGCTCGACGAAACCGAGGCGCCGCTGCCCGAAGGGCAGGCGGATACCGCAATTTTTTATTCCATCTCCAACGCGCAGGGAGGGCTGGCGGGCATCAGCTTCGGCAATTTCCTGATCAAGCGGGTGGTGCAGCGGCTTTCGAGCCAGCTTCCGAACCTCAAGGCTTTCGCCACGCTCTCACCGGTACCGGGTTTTCGCGCGTGGCTCGACACCAAGGACGCGGTGCTGAACAAGACGCTCGACGTGCCCTGGCATGAGGATAAAGGCAAGGCCGAACGCCTCAAGCCCACGCTGATGCGGCTTATTACCCAGTATCTGGTGCAGGAGAAGCGCAAGACTCGCGCCCTCGACCCGGTGGCGCATTTCCACCTTTCCAACGGTGCGGTGCTGGAGCGCGTGAACTGGCTGGGCGACACGTCGAAGAAAGGGTTACGCCAGTCGGCGGGCATCATGGTAAACTACCATTACAAGCTCAGCGAGATCGACGACAACCACGAGCGCTATGCCGGCAGCGGCACGGTGACGGTCGGTAAGTCGGTGAAGGCGCTGCTCAAGGATTAATCATCAGGGATTTCTATGACGTTATTCTTTCGCATCGCCATCCTGGGCGGACTGCTCGCCTTCGCCGCGCCGGGGTTCGCCGCGACGGACATCGATATGACGCTGCCGCTCACGGATGCCTGGAAAATCGGCCATCAGCAGCAAACGAAAACGCAGCGCATCATGGAAATTGTCCCCAAGGAGGAAAGCGTCGAGAAATGGACGCAGATGGTGACCTATCTTTCCACCAAGGACGTGACCTCCAAGCCTCAGGAAATCTTCGGCCTGATGCGCCGGCAGTTCGAGAAGATCTGCACGGCGATGAGCGTGGAGGAGCCGAAAACGTTTCAGGTCGCAGGCTTCGACGCGCTGATCGCCTCCATCGGCTGCGGGAAATCCAGCGCCCAGGCGGAAGGCGAATACACCACCTTCTTCATCGTCACCGGCAAAAAAGGGCTGTACCAGGTGTCCCGTGCCTGGAAAGGCAAGCCCTTCGGCAAAGATGAAAATCCCCTGACGCCCGCGCAGAAAGCCGAGTGGAAGATTTTTTTTGAAAGCGTCGGCATCTGCACCGCGGGCAAGGACGGCAAGCCGGATTGCGTGAATATTCCTAAACAATGACGCAGCATTTCGAGCATCATCTCTTCTTTTGCACCAACCGGCGCGAGCCGGGCCATGCGCGCGGCTGCTGCGCGGAAAAAGGCGCGGAACAGCTTCGCGATTATGCAAAGAAAAAGCTGAAGGAGATGAACATTCCCAAATCGCGCGTCAACATGGCGGGGTGCCTTGACCGCTGCGAGCTGGGGCCGGTGCTGGTGATCTACCCGGAGGGCGCGTGGTACCGCTATGACACGGCGGAGGATATCGACCGCATCCTGGAAGAGCATGTGCGGGATGGAAAGCGCGTCAAGGATCTATGGCTGGAGGCAGGACAGAAGCGATTACTATGAATAAATACGCGCTTGTTATAGGCTTAATAACTATCATTGTTTACCCCACCCATGTGGGTGGAATGGGGTACTTCTGGAATAATTATTATGCTGAAACCATCAGTATAGAACCAGTGAATATTTCTTTATCTACTGGAAAAACAGCTCGCAGGGGTTTCATAGATAAAGAAGTCGTGTTTGAGCCCCATCCTGATAGTGAGGGTACGCATATCAGCTTCAGCATTCCTAAGGCATATATGACGTTTAGCCCTAATTGGAAGGGGGGAAAGCAGCAATTTATTACTCTTATTGCCGTACTGCCAGATATGGCAGCGAAAACGATTGTCCAAAAAAAATTACAAGATGAAGCTTCTATAAGTAAGCTTTCTTTAAGAGAAATCAGAAAAATGATTTTTCTAAACCAGATAAGGATGATGTTGCAGATTGGCAGCAACGATCATTACCAATTTAATGTAAAGAAAGCGCTTTCATCTGCAATAGTGATAGGCGAAGAAAAAAGTCATTTGCTGCCAATGAAGTTGCAAGATGCTCATCGATATGGACTTGGAGCAGTTGTATGGAAGGATGACGTGCTGTATGTGAACAAAGACCGCACATATTATTATATATGCAATAAGCCGCGCCCTGAAAAAAACTATGATGGTGTATGCCAGACAACCATCTATCACGATGATAGAATTTCAGTACAATATGCGATCAGCAGAACGCAATTAGCTAATTGGAAAGCGATCGATAAAAAAATTCACATATTTATCGATTCTTTAAAAAAGTAGTAGTGTGTTCAAGGCTCCAGCTGCCTGGTGGCTTCCAGCAGGTCGCCGAAATTATCCACGACCGTATAAAGCCCGCGCGCCTCTTCCGAAGCAAAGCCCTGGCCGATGATGTTCTCGGTCAGCTGCACCCAGGGGTTCCAGTAGCCGTTGTGGTTGTACATCACGATCGGCTTGGCGTGCATGCGAAGCTGTTTCCAGGTGATGATCTCGAAGGTTTCGTCCATCGTGCCGAAGCCGCCGGGAAGGATCACGAAGGCGTCGGAGAGGTCGAACATCTTTTTCTTGCGCTCGTGCATGCTGCGCACGAAGTAGATTTCGGAAAGTCCCTTGTGTTCAACTTCAAGGTTCTTGAGATCGTCGGGAAATACGCCGATCACACGGCCGCCCGCTTTCAGCGAGCCGTTGGCCACGGCGCCCATCAGGCCGCAATCGCCGCCGCCGTAGACCAGTTCCACGTTTTTTTCCGCCAGCTGCGCGCCGAAGCGGTTGGCGATGTCGATATATTCCTTGTTCACGAAATTCCGCGCGCCGCAGAATACGCACACGGCTTTAGGCAGGCTCATACGATCCCCACAGGTTGTTTTGCTTTATAGATTGGCTGGAATGATTCCGCCGTCAATGGCGGGCGGATGGATACTTTCCTCATGATTTCAGCTTAGGGGCAAGCGCTTAAAATTGCTTTAAGGTAACACGTTGCGCTGCGATATAAGCCTAGTGGGGGGATTCACAGAACAGTTATAAAGCTATGATATAACTTTAATATTGCGATAATATTGTTGTCGCTTACTTATCAGCATACAGGAGTATACGCCATGTCCAGCCAGCCCGTGATCGAAGAGCAAGGCTATATCCTATCAAGCGGTTCCAGCGTGAGCTTTGATTTTATCGAAGTGGCCACGCGCCGGACGGGGTCGGTTTCCGTATCTTTTGACAGGGGAGACGAAATCCGCATACATCAACAATTCTCTGACGAGGCACAGCCCCGCATTGCCGATTTTCAATTAAATGAAGATGGTGGCTATAAGCTTCTGCCCGATTCCCGACATTCATCCGTGATTGGCGCGGATGATCTTATCAGCCTGGCGCTTTCCGTATATGCAGCGAAACAGCTTGCGCCGCAGAAATTCCAGCAGAGGCCAGAGGTCGATTATATTGGCGATCTTATGCTGGCTGCCGGTCAATTATGGCAAAAGGCAACATCCTGGGTAGAAACAGCCTATCATAACGCGTTTGGCGGTGGCACGCCGCGTACTCCCGGTTCTTAAGCGCCCATTTCTTTCGCTGTTTGCATGAGCGCTGCAGTAAGCTGGCGGAGTTCGCTTTCTGAAATCGTGAAGGGCGGCATCACGTACATCCAGTTGCCGAACGGCCGTAGCCAGACGCCGCATTCCGGGAAGCGTTGCCGCAGCTTCGGCAAATCCAGCATGCCGTTTTCCCATTCGATGACGCCGATCGCCCCTTTCACGCGCACGTCGCGCACGCCGGAAATTCTGCGTATGGGAGCAAGCTCTGTGCGCAGCTGCTGTTCGATGGTCTCCACCTGGGCCAGGCGCGGTTCCTGCTCAAACAGGTCGAGCGAGGCGAGGGCCGCGGCGCAGCCCATGGGGTTCGCCATGTAGGTGGGGCCGTGCATGAAGCTTTTCTCCTGTTTCTCGCCCAGGAAGGCCTCGAAGATGGTTTCCGTCGCAAGGGTGACAGCGAAAGGAAGCGCGCCGCCGGTCAGCGCCTTGCCCAGGCAAAGAATGTCAGGGCTGATGCCCGCTTCCCCGCAGGCGAACATGAGGCCGGTGCGACCGAAGCCAGTGGCGATTTCGTCGGCAATGAAGAGCAGTCCGCGTTCTTTGCACAGACGGTGGATTTCGGCGAGCATGTCTGGCGAGTGGAAGCGGAATCCGCCTGCCGCCTGCACCAACGGTTCGATGATCACCCCCGCCATCTGCTTGTGCAGGCCGTCGAGCAGGTTTTGGAATTCCGCGAAGCCGTATTCGTCCGTGGGCAAGTCCACGGAGAACTGCATCGGCGCGTAGGCGCCGCCGAAAGCCTGGTGGATGCCCTCGGGGTCGGAAACGGACATGCCGCCCATTGTGTCGCCATGATAGCCATGCCTGAAGCAAAGGAATTTCGTGCGTTGCTTGTCGCCTTTGTTGCGCCAGTACTGCGCCGCCATCTTGAGCGCCACCTCGACGGCGGTGGAGCCGGAATCGGAATAAAATGCGCGGGTGAGGCCCGCGGGCGCGATGCGGCAAAGGCGTTTCGCAAGTGTGAGCGCCGGCTCGTGATGCAGCCCAGCGAACATGACGTGCGGCATCTTCTCAAGCTGGTCATGCAGCGCCTTCAGAATGTGCGGGTGGTTGTAGCCGTGGCAGGCGCTCCACCAGGAGGAAAGGCCGTCGATCAGCTCGCGCCCGTCTTCAAGGATGATGCGGCAGCCATTCGTCGCCTTCACCGGAAGGGGAAGGGGGGCGGTCTGGTGCTGGGTGTAGGGCATCCAGACATGAGGCAAGCCGTCGCGCTGCCAGGAAGGAGAGTCGGGATGCATAGGATGGAAGCGAATGGCCTGTTTTCTGATTCCGTTCACGAACATATGACGGGGCAGGGTATCATCGCCCGGCACCGCCACGCGAGGCCGAAGATAATACGCGCGTCTTTCATTCAGACGGCTGGCTTCTCTTGGCAGGCTCACGTGACGCTACTATACGGTGTATGGTTAAGGAATCCATTAAAAAGGCCCGCGTTCCGCTTCCGGGATAACGCAGACCTTTCATGATATTACTGGGCTGGGGTTGCCGGAGCTTCCGGACGCGACACTTCCACGTTGACGGAGGGGCCGCTGGAGCGTTCACCGCCAAGGATATTGCCCTTGTAAAGCAGGATCGCGATGCCGATGGCGAGCACGATGCCCAGAATGACGAGCATGCCGCCCGTTGCTGCATTGTCTTGTGCCATAAGATGACTCCTTGAGCAGGTGAATGATGCTCAAGCAATAGCGCAGGCTGTATTAATTCGTCGGTGGCCGGTGGCGGCGGAACATAAAGCTTCCGTTAAGCAGGCTTCAGCCCCAGCCGGTCGAACAGCGCCCGGTCGCGGGACGTGTCGGGATTGGGGGTGGTGAGCAGCTTCTCACCATAAAAGATCGAGTTCGCCCCCGCCAGGAAACAGAGCGCCTGGGTGGCGTCGTCCATGTCTTCGCGGCCCGCCGAAAGCCGCACATGCGACTTTGGCATCAGCACGCGCGCCACCGCGATGGTGCGCACGAAGTCGATGGCATCTACCGCGCCGCCGCCGTGCAGCGGAGTGCCTTCCACCTGCACCAGCAGGTTGATGGGCACGCTCTCCGGGTGTTCCGGCAGGGTGGCCAGCGTGTGCAGCATGGAGGCGCGGTCGTCTTCCGACTCGCCCAGCCCCACGATGCCGCCGCAGCAGACCGAGATGCCCGCCTTGCGGACGTTCTCCAACGTGTCGAGACGGTCCTGGTAGGTGCGGGTGGTGATGATTTCGCCGTAGAAGGCTTCGGAGGTGTCAAGGTTGTGGTTGTAGTAGTCGAGGCCCGCCTCTTTCAGCATTTCGGCCTGGTGGGGCTTCAGCATGCCGAGGGTGACGCAGGTTTCCAGGCCCATTTCCTTCACGCCCTTGATCATGGCGGCGACTTTGGGCAGGTCGCGGTCCTTGGGCTCGCGCCACGCGGCGCCCATGCAGAAGCGGCTGGCGCCGGCGGCCTTGGCCTTAGCGGCGTCGGCCAGGACGGTTTGGACCTCCATCATCTTCTCGGCCTTGACCGGGGTGTCGTATGCGGCGCTTTGGGGGCAATAGGCGCAATCCTCCGGACAGCCGCCGGTCTTGATGCTGAGCAGGGTCGAAATCTGCACCGCATTGGGGTCGAAATAGCGGCGGTGGATGGTTTGAGCCTTAAATATCAGATCGTTGAATGGGAGCGCAAACAGCGCTTTTACCTCGTTGAGGCTCCAGTCATGGCGGAGTTCGGGGTCGGAAGCGACCACCCGCGCAGCAACGGTCATCACGTTACCTTGAGAAATTTCCAGGGACGGTTTACTTATCATATAACATAAGGATTGCACCAGAAAACATGAGCCTTTCCGCCGCCCGCCCGTCCCTGAGCGAATTCGCCGAGCAGGAGGCCGCCGCTCTCTCCGCCAGGGGGGTGCTGCGCCGGGTGGTGAGCCTCGCCCGCCCTTCGCCGGTGACGGTGACCCATGAGGGGAAGACCTATCTCAGTTTTTCCAGTAACGATTACCTGGGTCTTTCGCGGCATCCGAAGGTTATTGCCGCCGCCACGGCCGCGCTCGAAAGCGGCGCGGGAGCGGGGGCGGCCAGGCTGGTGACTGGCAACCACCCTGGCTACAGCGCGCTCGAAAAAGCCCTGGCCACCTGGAAGGGCAAGGAGGCGGCGCTCATCTTCGGCAGCGGCTATCTGGCCAATATTGGGGTGATACCGGCGCTGGCGGGCAGGGGCGACGTGATCATCGCCGACCGCCTGTGTCATGCCAGCATGCTCGACGGCGCCATGCTTTCCGGCGCGAAGCTGGTGCGTTTTCGCCATAACGACCTCGCTCATTGCGCGGAGCAGCTGGAGGAGCATCGCGGCAAGGGCAACTGCCTGATCCTGACGGAGAGCGTATTCAGCATGGACGGCGACAAGGCGCCGCTCGCCGCGCTCGGGGAGCTGGCGGACAGGCATCAGGCCTGGCTCATCGTCGATGACGCCCACGGCATGGATACGCAGGGGCTGGAAGCGGCGCATCTGGTGATCGGCACGCTTTCGAAGGCACTGGGCGCGTATGGCGGGTTCGCCTGCGGCGCGGCGGGCGTCATGGACTATCTGCTCTCCGCCGCCAGGAGCCTGGTGTTCTCGACGGCGCTGCCGCCGTCGGTGATCGCCGCGGCGCATGCGGCGCTTGACGTCATGCAGGCGGAGCCGGAACTGGCGGCGCGCACGCTGGCGCATGCGCGGCGTTTCACTGCCCTGCTGGGGCTGGCGGAGGCGCAGTCGCCGATCGTGCCGGTGATCATGGGAGAATCGGGCGCGGCCCTAGAGGCAATGGAAAAGCTGAAGGATAAAGGATTCTGGGTGACCGCCATCCGCCCCCCCACTGTGCCCGAGGGCACGGCAAGGTTGCGCGTGACTTTTTCCTCAGCGCATGAGAATCAGCATATTGATGCCCTGGCCGAAGCCGTAAAGGAGGTTACCCCGTGATGCTTTCCCCCCATGTCGGACAACGCTTTTCCCGCGCGGCGGACACGTATGATGCGGTCGCCGAGCTGCAGCGCCACGCCACGGGCTGGGTAGCGGAGCGCATGGGCAACGGGCGCATCCTCGACCTGGGCTGCGGCACGGGTGAACTGGCGCGCAAGCTTCCCGGCGGCCATATCGTGCAACTCGACCTTGCGCCCGGCATGTGCCAGCGGGCGGCGCTTCAAGGAGTGTCCGTCTGCGCCGACGCGGCGGCCCTGCCGTTCGCCGACGCTTCGTTCGACGACATCGGCAGCAGCCTGATGCTGCAATGGGTGGTGAAGCAGGAAGAGACCTTTGCCGAAATGTTCCGCGTGCTGAAGCCCGGCGGGCGGCTGGTGGCGGTGACGCTCGGCCCCAGCACGCTGAAGGAGCTTCGCGAGGCATTTCTGGAAATCGACAAATCGCCGCGCGTGCATGAGTTTCTTCCCGTCAAGGCACTGGAAGGGCTGGCGGAACGCGCCGGTTTCGCCGGGGTAAAGATCACGGTCGAGCCGCACGTGCTTAACTATCTCAGTGTTCAGGCGCTGATGCGCACGCTGTCCAAGCTCGGGGCGACGAATACCCACGCCCACCGCCACCGGGGGCTTTCCAGCGCGTCGCTGTTCCGGCGCATGGAGGAGGCCTATGTGCTGCGCCACGCCGAAAACGAAGACAGCGTGCCCGCGACCTGGGAACTGGTCGGTATCGAGGCCCAGAAGCCGTGACCCGCATGATCTGCGTGACCGCGACCGGCACAGGCGTCGGCAAGACACTGGTGACGGCGGCGCTTGCCCATCAGGCGCGGGCGGCGGGGAAGAAGACGCTGGCGCTCAAGCCCGTCATCAGCGGCTGGGATGGCGGCGCGGATAGCGATACGCATCAGCTGCTGGCCGCTCAGGGGCTCGCGGCAACGGAGGAAGAGATTGCCCGCATCTCTCCCTGGCGGTTTGCGGATCCCGTCTCCCCGCATATCGCGGCGGCACGGGCGGGGGCGACGCTCAGCGCTTCTGAGATCGTCAATTATTGCCGTAAGCAGGCGGAAGGGCATGAGATTGCTTTTATCGAGGGAGCGGGCGGGGTGATGGCGCCCATCGCCACGAAGCAAACCTTTCTGGAAGTCATTGAGCCGCTTGGCGCGGAGGTAGTGCTGGTCGCGGGCAGCTATCTCGGCACGCTCAGCCATACGCTGACGGCGCTGGAAGTGCTGAAGGCGAGGGGAGTTCATCCCTTGCTGCTTGTGATCAGCGAATCCGTGCAATCCCCGATGCCGCTGGCTGAAACCGAAGCGTCATTGCGCGGCTTTGCCCCGGGCGTGCCGTTTGCGGTCGTGCCGCGCCTGGCCGGACCACCACCCCTCTGGCCATCCGTGCCGGATTTGTTTACCACTATGGGATAAGAACCGCATTTTCAGGATTACCAATGCAGCCGACAGACAAACAAGTGGAAGAAACCGTGCTCGGCAACCAGCCGACCGAGGAAGAGGCGCCCAAGGCGGTCGCCTATGCGGGCTTCAACGCCCGCATGATGGCCTCGACGATTGATTCGCTGCTGGGTGCGTTTTTATTGATGCCGGTTTTTAATGTCGGGTCGTACATCATCGTGGGGCCGCTGGACAATTACCAGGCGCGGCTGATGCCGCCCGCCAATTTCGATCAGCTTCCCCAGGACGAGCGGTGGATGATTTTCGCCTCGCTCATCGCCGAGTTTCTGGATTACGCGACAGCGAACCACCTCTGGGAAAAGGCGGCCATGAACTACGCTTTCCAGTTTCTTGTCGTGGGGTTGATCGTGGTTCCGATGTGGATGTGGAAAGGCGCGACGCCCGGCAAGATGCTGATGGGCATGCGCGTGGTGAATGCTGAAACCTTGGAAAAGCCTTCGCTGGGGCGGGGCGTGGTGCGGTATTCGGCGTATCTGGTGTCTCTGCTGCCGCTGCTGCTCGGCATGCTGTGGATCGGGTGGAACCGCAAGAAGCGCGGCTGGCATGACATGATCGCCGGGACCGTGGTTATCAAGGATCCGGAAACGCCCTTCAGCATCAAATTCCTATACCGCTGGGTACGAAGCAAATTGAAACGCGATTAAGAGCAATCTATAGAACCGTCATGTCACAACAACCGACTATTCTTTCCGGCATTCAACCGACCGGTCGCCTGCATCTGGGTAATTACCTGGGGGCTATCCGCAACTGGGTAAAGCTGCAGAAGGATTATGCCTGCTATTTCATGCTGGCCGATCTGCACGCCATCACGGTTTTCCAGAACCCCGACGAGCTGCGCGCCGCGACGCGCGAGGTGGCGGCGGCCTATATCGCGAGCGGCATTGACACTAAAACCTGCGCCATATTCGCTCAGTCCACCGTCCCCGCCCACGCGGAGTTAAACTGGATTCTGGCATGCCACACGCCGCTGGGCTGGCTCAACCGCATGACGCAATTCAAGGAAAAAGCCGGCAAGCAAAAAGAGAACGCGGGGCTTGGGCTCTATGCTTATCCCGTGCTCATGGCGGCGGATATTCTCGCTTACCGCGCCACGCACGTGCCGGTTGGGGAAGATCAGAAACAGCATCTGGAACTGGCGCGCGACATCGCGGCGGCGTTTAACCGCGCCTACGGCGTGGAATATTTCCCGCTGCCGGAACCCGTGATTCTCGGCCAGGCGACGCGGGTGATGAGCCTGCGCGACGGCACGAAGAAGATG